>DASRBN010000003.1 GCA_035653615.1 Ktedonobacteraceae bacterium
TTCATCTCGTTGGGCCAGTCGCTCATGCAAGTCTTTATTCTCTTGTCGAAGCTGAAGCAGTTCTTCTTCTGGCGTCATGCCCTTACTCTACAGGATGTTGAACTCTTTGGCAAATCTCTAGGACACCTGAGTAGTTACAAAAATTGTAAAATAGCCTGTCGTGATTTTTTGATACCCCCTGCTTTCTTAGAGAAACCTGGTGATTACCCATAAGCGTGCCAGGGATTCTTCGTTGCACTCAGAATGACAGGCCCCGGATAAAGCCGGGTGTGTCCGAGGTCTGTCATTCTGAGTGCAACGAAGAATCCCCGCCCCCAACTCGTCCAGCCGTCTCGATTTCAGTGTAATCACCAGTAGAGAAATGGCTTGTAGTGCCGCCGGAATTATGCTATTATATCGGTGATAATCGGTTTCCTCTCATAAAAATGAAGGAGACTATCACTCAAAAACAAGGTAGGGGTCAAGGCGCACACCGGGGGAAGCGACCTGGACGCGAAGCAACACATGACAAGATACAAGAGGAGCGTGCCATGATCGAACAAACCAGCAATCCAATCGAACGCTACTATGACTGCCACCCCACCGAGGAGGACGTGATGGGGGAAACATCTGTTCATGCCATGCTCGTTCACTATCTCATGGAGGTTCTCAACTGGCTGATGCACAAGCAGGTCTGTGCTGTGCATGAGAACCTCAATTTCTATCTGACTCCTAAGGAGGATGAGCATCCTTTTGCCCCCGATATTGCGGTAATCAAGGGCGTTTTGTGGCAGTTCATACCCAGCTACTATATCGGCGTAGATGGGCCTGCGCCACAGGTCGTCTTCGAGATTGCCTTGAAAGAAACCTGGAGGAAGGACCTGGAAGAGAAGCCATGGCTCTATGCCCACGCCGGTATAGAAGAGTACTATGCCTATGATCCGCATAAGCTCCCGCTGGCGCATAGCCGGAAAAGAGGGCACCGCCTGTTCGGCTGGCGCCTTGACCGCGCTACAGGGCAGATGCTTCCGGTAGAATATAGGCCGGATGGCAGTCTGTGGAGTCCTCGCCTTGAGAGTTTCTTAGTACCGGAAGGTGCGTATTTGCGTCTCTATGATAGACAAAAGCAACTACGCCTCACGGAAGCCGAGGCCCTGGCCAGGAAATTGCGCTCTCTCGGCATTGATCCAGATCAACTGATTTGAAGTATGGGAACAGGATGTGCATAATCATCCTTGGCACGTCTACTTGATCCTATACCCATACTTCAGCCTGTCTCCGTCCTTCTCGTTATTGAAGATCCAGCCGACGACCGCGCCGATTTGAATATCGTCGTACAGGTAAATCTCCTGGGTGACAGCGGCGGAGCCTTTCCCATAGGCGTGCTGGCGGCTTTTCTCCATTTCCTGGAAGCGCCTCTGCCAGTTGGCAAAATTCCTGGGCCGCAGGTCGATCCAGCCTTTCTCTGCCCAGATGTCGATGTCGTCGTTTGTCACTTCGATGTCACAATCGCTACATTCCGGGATGCGGATGTAGGGACCGCGTATAATGCGCGTGCCATCGGGTACGAGGACAGGCAGGCCGAGCGAAACGATGGTCTGCAACATCTTTTCGTGCTGTCTTGATTGCAGGAGCGCGTACACCTGCTCGGAAATCTGCTCCGGCGTTACTGCCAGCGCTTCTCGCAAGGATTTGTAGACCAGTTTGAGCAGTTCGGCCTCCCACAGCAGTTTGGAAAGCTCCGGTGGCCCCAGGTGGCCCAACGCGACACTGTGCGTATCGGTCTCCTCCTCGAGCTGCGTCAATGCTTCCAGGACGCGCGGTCGCAGGTATCCTGCCCTGTAAGTTGGATTCATCACCGCGCCATCGATAGCCGCGATCACATCACGCCCGGTGTTGCTGCCCCGAATCTCCAGTATCACTTCGTGCGCGATCTCTTCAGGAGTGACGAACTGCATCTGGCCGAGGTCGGTAATGGTTTCGAACTCACCCTTGGTGAACAGCCCATTTTCACCGGTATCGACGACCGGGAGCATAAGCGTGCCGAGGTTTTGATACTCACCCTCATCCTGGCGTAACACGAGGCGCTGGCCCAGCGTTTCAATATGGTACTCGAAGCGCTCCTGCAACTTGCCTGATTTGTCATGACCCCTGAAAGGGCGGCAGGCCACATCGGCATAACCGATCATACCACCGGGCTTGATCTCCTTCACGATGGGGCCGCCGGCGGTGCGTGCCATCAGGAATAACAGCCCGGTGTGCGCGAAAGCAACCGCCGACTTGGTAATCAGCTTGGCGGATGGTTTGTCCTCGCTATGTGTATAGGGGACGTTGAGGCCCATGCCGCCGGTGCCGGTGGTGCCAATTTTGAGATACATGCGCGTGCCGACTTCCACCATCACTTTGTGCAGCAACAACACGTGGCGGATCAGTTCGGGCATCGACTGGCTCAACAGCAGTTCGTAGATGAGGCGTTCGGCCCTGGGTGATTGGCTTTGCACTCGTGTGAGATTGTCCTGCTGAATATCCTGTAACAGGCTATCGAACTGTTTTCGCGTTTCTATCGAAGCTGAATACACATCTTGATAGCTGATGGCGGTGGCAGTATTGATGCTATCGATAATGATATCAGGCCGGTGCTTGCGCACCAGGTTGACCAGGTGCGAGCGTTCATATGCGTCTTCGAGCCTGCCAAACAAATCCTCGAAGAGCGTTTCTCTACGCGCGGAATCTTCTAATAATTTTCCCGGTGGCAGAAAGGCGTATTCCTGACGCACAAAGATGTTGCCCTTTTCGGCAGCCCATTCGATAGATTGATCTTTGTGTGTCTCTTGCAATTCTTGAAGAGCGGGATAGACTTCGTCGCCCAGCGAGGCGATGACGATCTTACGTGGGGTTAAATGAGCCGCGACGCGGTGCGCGATTTGTTTTCCGGCCAATCCGGCGCCGCCGAGGATGAGGAAGCATTCGTCGTTGAGCATCCATATACTCCTGAGCATGTGAAACAGGCAGTTCATCCTGCCTGACAATATATTGTTGTATCTTAATAGTATCCTTTATGACAGTATTCTGTCCAGTTGCAAAGGAGCCATAATGAACCACGACGACCACGTACATTTGCTGCGCAAGGGCATACCTGAATCAGGGGGCGTATGGGCCGATCTCGGCTCGGGCGGCGGGGCATTTACCCTCGCGCTGGCCGATTTGATCGGAGCGACGGGAGAAATCTATTCTATCGATAAAGATGCCGGCGCGCTGCGGCAGCAGGAAAAGGCCATGCAAGCGCGTTTTCCCAACGTGACTGTCCATTATATCAACGCCGATTTTACGCGTAAGCTCGATTTGCCCTCGCTGGATGGCATCGTCATGGCTAACTCGCTACATTTTGTGCGTAAGAAGGAACCGGTTTTGCAACTGGTGCGGGGCTACCTGCGACCGGGAGGCAGCTTCTTGCTGGTTGAGTACAACGCTGATCGCGGCAATATGTGGGTACCTTATCCCCTCTCGTATCCTACCTGGGAGTCGCTGGCCCGGCAAAATGGATTCAGCGACACACACCTGCTCGCGACCGTTCCCAGCCGTTTTTTTGGCGAGATTTATTCCGCTGCCAGCCTGCTATTCCCATCTTAAAAGCTTTCCCACAATGTATACACAGGTTTGCTTCTCATCGTGCTAGTTCCTGAAAGGGAGTGATTCTCTAGTATGAAGGAGAGCATATGGCAATACCACAAACGATTTTACGCTCAGATGAACACGCGCAGCATCTCTGGCAAGCAGCGCATGATAGCGCCGTCAAAACCTATGGAGAAGGAGGGCGTGCCCATCGTGTCGCCTATGCTGCCTTAAAGCATGAATACGAGAAAAAAGGCGACAAATGGGTCAGGAAAGCGGAGAAAGGCCCTTCTGAGCCGTCATCCACATCGATGAAACACGCGCGCTTGAACCATTAGACCGTAGCGAACAGTGGGAACGAGGGGATATGCCCGAAACCTTCCCATCAACAATGTAAGGAACCTAGTCTATGCAACTCCCCGCTTATGTGCAGATGGAACCTGTGGGCCAGTGCAACCTGCGCTGTCAGATGTGTTCGATCCAGTTTCGCCGGGATGGTCCGCCTTATGGCCCGCCCGCTTTTATGAACTTCGAGGCGTTTACGCGCATGATCGACCAGTTCGTCGATGTGCGAGAATTGCACCTGCAAGGACTCGGCGAACCGATGATGCACCCGCGCTTTTTTGATATGGTGGCATATGCCGTCGCAAAAGGCATCCGCGTCAGCACCAATTCCAATCTCACGTTATTGAAT
Organism: Ktedonobacteraceae bacterium; assembly: GCA_035653615.1. Classification (NCBI taxonomy): domain Bacteria; kingdom Bacillati; phylum Chloroflexota; class Ktedonobacteria; order Ktedonobacterales; family Ktedonobacteraceae; species Ktedonobacteraceae bacterium. The sequence goes on from DASRBN010000003.1 coordinate 4,286, forward strand.
GAGAGGCGGGCGGAACGGTGCGTGACCAGCGGATTGGATTGCCTGCACGTCTCGCTGGATGGCGCGACGGCGCAGACCTACGAGCGTATTCGCGTGCGCGCGCACTATGACCGCGTCGTCGCCAATCTGGAGCGACTGCTGGCCGCGCGCAAACGCCTGGGAAGCGACCATCCCCATATACACCTGGTGATGGTTGTGATGCGGCAGAACCTGCATGAGTTGCCGCAGATCGTGCGCCTGGCGCATGGCTGGTCAGTAGAGGAGATGTTTGTGCAGCACCTGTGCCATGATTTTGGTGAGTCGAGCCTGCCTTCATACTACCGGCCGATGCGAGAGTTTGTGCAGGAACAAACGCTGCTTGAGGAAGATCCACAACGCGTCGCCTATTATTTTGACGAAGCGCGTGCTGTGGCCCAGGAACTGGGAGTGAAGTTGCGCCTGCCGCGCACGCAGCCGCGCCAGTATGCGCCCAGCACTCCTGGTTCGCAGCGCTGTAGCTGGCCGTGGCAGGGCGCCTATATCAGCTACCAGGGCTATGCCATGCCATGCTGCATGGTGTCAACCCCGGACCGCATCAACTTCGGCAATATGGCCGAGCGGGGAGTCGAGGAGACATGGAACAGCCCGGACTTCCAGGCGTTCCGCGATCAACTCGCCTCGGACGAACCACCGGAGATTTGCCGCTCGTGCGCCATCTATTCAGGGACGTTTTAGTGGCCGGGGCCGATCATGGTGTTTGATAACATAGTCCGGCAAGGGACACGGGCTGATCAATCGGCGATGGGCGCGGTATGCCTGTCCCCCAGACAGGACTGCCCGGCCCCTACGGCGCAGCCGTGGGGGTATGTGTCGGCCCGTAGGCCCCGATTTATCGTGGGCACCGCCGATTTATCGGCCCTTTGGGGGTATAGCACATGCACATCCAGACCACCGAACCATTGCACCTTGATGCCGCGACATTCCGCACGCTACTGCAATTGCAAGGCCCATCATTGGGTTTATGGCGCGCGGCTGAGGTAGCTGCCCTGCGCGAGCAGGTATTTGAACCGCCCGTGCTTGATCTTGGCTGCGGGGATGGGCTGGTCACTTCGATGGTCCTCTCGAAAGTCGAAATAGGGTTGGACCCGGACGAAAAAGTGCTGGAACGAGCGGCACAGCGCCACGTCTATGAACGGTTTGAAGCTGTTCCCGCCGAGGAAATGCGGCTGCCGGATGCGAGTATTGGAACAGTGCTGAGCAATTCTGTGCTTGAACACCTGCCCTGCCTGGATGCCGTGCTTGCGGAAGTCGCGCGGGTGCTGCGCCCGGGTGGGCACTTGATATTTACCTGTCCCACGGAAGCATTCAGCAGGTGGCTTGTCCTGCCCTCTGCCCGCTATGCAGCCTGGCGCAACCGCCAACTCCGCCATCTCAACCTGTGGCCAACGGAGCGCTGGATAGAACATCTCAATAATGCCGGACTTGAGGTGGAACTGGTACGCCCCTATCTGAGGCATGGATGGGTGAGCCTGTGGGACGCGCTGGAGCTCGCTCAGCAGGTATGGATAGCCGATAAACGGCTGGTCGGGATGATCTGGCGACGTATCCCATCATCTTCGATGGATCGCCTCGCGCGGAAAGCATCGCAGTTGAACCTTGCGGCTTCCGTTCCAGGTGGGGGCCGTTTGATCGTAGCGCGCAAATGCTAAAGGCATAGACCCTGTCCAGAGCGACCCCTGGCAGTCTTACATGGATAGCTTTTGCAATGGCCCGAGCCGCTTCCTAAAAACCTGTACGTGTAAGCACTCGCGGACGCGCTCTATCTCAGATATTCTGGTTGGCGAGATTCACCAGCGGTGGGAATGGCGAGGGCGTTTCGGGCGCTCGCTCGATAAGTTCCTCACGCACAATACTGACATCGGACGGCGCGCTGATGCCGATCTTCACGCGCTCGCCCTCGACCGCCAGGATGGATATGCTGATGTCCCCATCGACAATAATACTTTCACCAACTTTACGTCGCAATACAAGCATGCCTGGCTCCTTCTCTAGAAGAGGCTAACCGGGGCGTCCTCGCGCCGCGTTGCGACAAAGACACATGTCGGTCTTAAACTTCTATGTTTCAACATAACTGCAATAAATTATTTAGTGGCGCGTAGAGGATACTCACATCCCTTAGACGCGCCGGTTCTGTGGAACAGGTACTATTTACTTGAGCATTTTCTGCGCGATTGCTTTGCTATCTATAAAATACGTGCCCGCTGCGATTTCCGTGACGAGCGCTTCGACCAGCGCCGTGCGTATTTCCGGCTGGCTGCGAGCGACCCGCATCCCCTGCTCCATTGCAGGCGAAAGCGGCTCACTCGCCTGAACCGGGCTTGTAGTGGAGGCAACAGGAACAGTCGCGGCCTCGGTACTCACCCGCTCGATGGTTTGCCATACACGGACTGCCATAGTCTCTTGAGCCACCTGTAAATCACTACCAGCATTTTTAATGCCTGTTTTCATGAACATTCCTCACAATCTCAATATTATGCGTATTTGCTACCAGTCACTCCATCTGTACCCATGTAACCACACTTTTCTGTATCGGCACTCGCTGGCAATTCAGTAGAGGCCAATGGCAGTGTTTTTACGATGTCGCCCGAAACTTTTCCGCCGCGAACTTACCTCTACTTATCTATTACGTGCGCATGTTGCACTTTTTTACTACGCGCCTTTTCCTGCCGGAGATGAAAGGCTGAGCGCAAGCGCAGGATGGCCTGCATGTGCAGTTGACATACACGCGATTCGGATACGCCCATGATTTTACTGATTTCTTTCATCGTCAGTTCCTCCTGGTAGTATAAAGAGAGTAGTAAACGTTCGCGCTCAGGGAGCTGGTCAATGGTGGTGCTGAGTAGTTGCAGCATTTCATGCTTCTCTGCTTGTTCGAGCGGATCAGGTGTCGAGTGATCCTCGATCAAATCGCCAAGCGAAAGAGCTCCCTCGTTCTCCTGCTGCGCCACTGCTCCAAGAGGAGCGTCCAGGGATAAGATCATGGCACCCGCTTCGAGTAACATCTGGCGGTAGCGATCAAGCGAGACGTTCAAGGCCTTTGCGGCTTCAACTTCTGTCGCGGGTCGTCCATAATGCTGCTCCAGTTGTGCCAGCGCCTGTTCGATCTGTCGCACCCGCGCTACTGCGGAGCGTGGTAGCCAGTTGAGGGTGCGTAACTGGTCTATGACCGCGCCGCGAATGCGTGAGGTCGCAAAGGCCTCGAAGCGAATACCGCGCGCGGGATCGTAGCGATCGATAGCGTTAATCAATCCTATCATGCCATAGCTGAGCAAATCATCTGCCTCGAGCAGGCTGGTGGAGGGAATACCCAGCCTTCCGACAACATATCGAGCCAGAGGGGCATATGCGGCGATCAGTTCTTCACGCAATTCCGGACGCCTGGTGGCAACAAAATCCGCCCAAAGCTCGTCTATGGTTGCTGATACACTCATATGTTTGTCCTTCTAACTAGACCCCTTACCTGCCCTGAGCAGGTACTTGATGAGTCGAGTGTAGCCAGTTTCCGGTGTGACGAATATTGACATTGGTCGCTTGCTTGCTATACCAGAAGTCCCCTTTTTGTGTCGATGGGCGGAAAAGCAGGGGAAAGAGCTATTGTTGGCGGCCTGCCGGTCGATTGAATTGATAGAAATGAAGATAAGGCGAGAGGATATGCCATATACCCTCTTGTGGTGATATTGAGGAGAAGCACTATGAAAAACCAGACTCCCTCATCTATGGGAGGGAAGCCAGAACATAACGAGCGAGGCGGTAACAGGCAGCACACCGGTGTCGAGAAAACTGTGGTAGGCAACAGACAGGAGCAGGTTTTCCTGGATTATCTGTTGGAGATGGATTTCACGTGGGAGGAGGCGCAAAAACTGATTCAGTTACGCGAGAATCTCTGCGAGAACAGCGAAATGCGGCAACGTATGGCTGACGATTGCCGCATGCAATTTGCTCGCTGGCTCTACGAACAGGGGGAGATAAAAGAAGCATAGAAAGCCGATCAATCGGCGGCGGGCGATGGCCGGTTTACCGTGCCCACCGCCGATTGATCGGCTTCTGGCCATTATATCAACTTGACGCCCGAAATCACCAGCACCGTTGCCAGGACAGGACGCATATAGCGATCAGGGATGTACTTGCTTGCCCGGCTGCCTATCAGTACGCCAGGCAGCGAGCCGATCAGCAGCATACCCGCGATTCCCCAATTAATCGTGCCGGAACTCAGGTAGCCAATCGCGCCGGCCGCCAGCAGCATAAAGGCCTGGAAAACATCCGTTCCCACCAGTTGCTTCGGCGTGAGCCTGGGGAAGAGGAAAGCGATTGAGACGATGATCAATGTGCCACTGCCTACCGAGGTCAGACCAACCAGGAACCCGACGAACGCACCAACCAGAATGGTGACGATAGGCCGGTAGCGCTTCTCCCAGAGATTTGGCCCGGCAGTCACGGCCTGGCTATCACCCTGTGCCAGAGCTGCCTGCTTCTCGCGCTCCAACCTTCTCTGCTCTATGCGGCGCATGAGGAATGGCTTCAAGACCAGCAGCACCGCGACCAGGATCAATGTGAAACCGAGGGCGTGCAGGATGACGCCATTGATCAGATTGCCATAGTGCTTGCGAATGAGCTGCACCAGCCCAACACTCAGGAGTGTGGCCGGTACGCTGCCACAGGCCAGCCAGAGGGCGACACTGAAATCCACCTGCTTCTGCCGTATGTGTACAATCGATCCTACCGCTTTGGTTACGGTGGAATAGGCGATATCCGTACTCACAGCCCATACAGGTGGAATGCGGAAAACCAGAATCATGATGGGAGCGAGCAGCGAACCGCCTCCCATACCGGTAAGGCCTACCAGGAAGCCGATCAGCAATCCAACGAGCGAGAAACGATAATCCAAGTGGCACCCCTTCCGTTTGAATTGAAATATGTTTCAACTAGCTCAACCGCTTGAAACCACTGTAACATATTTTATTCATAACTTCAAGTCATTTATGACATTCTTTTATGTTATGAAATATTGCTATGATTTTTGCTGAGTATCATTTTGAAAAGTTATCAATCACATTCAATATGGTTATAGAATGTGCCCTGGCCGATGTCTTCGGGCGCGGGATTCTTCGCTGCGCTCAGAATGACATAGCCCCGGAGACACCTGGCTGTGTCCGGGGGCATGACATTCTGAGCGTAGCGAAGAATCCCTGCCTAACTTCTAAGAATCGCCGGCGCTATACTTATTGACCAGGTAAGTATAAATAGATATACTTCATGAAATGAAGTATCCGTTCTACTGGCAGATGGGCAAATGAGCTAGAAAGGGACAGTAGAGATGAATCTTTTTGCTCCGGCGGCCTGGCTAAACGCACTTTCTGATAGCCAGCTTCAGCTTTTGACAGTCTTAGGTGTTATACTGGGCATTTTTGGCTTCATGTATCTCACTTCGGAAATATTTCCTCATCGCATTCTTGAGAGGATCATCCAGATCGTCACCATGTTGCTCATCACCACCGCTTTCTGAGTGCTATGTATTCTGTTCTTTCTAAAATTCCCCATGTTTGGTGTGGCAGGGCTGGCTTTTTCTGGCAGCATAGTTCTTAGTTCAGGCTTAAGTGGGGTAACGGCTATAACCTGGTCGCCGGATGGTACGCATCGTTTCTGGAAGCTTTGATAAAACGGTGCAGGTATGGTATGTACAAACAGGCGACCTGATGCGCACATTTCCGGATTCTAATGCTGTGTATGCCGTTGCCTGGTCACCGGATGGCACGCGCGTCGCTGCCGGGGATGGGAGTGGCTATATTAATATCTGGAAGGTATGAATTCTGTGGCGGGCGACCACAAGGGCCCCCGCCACTCCGCTCACCTCTTTCTGCGCCTTCCGTGTATTCACTTCAGGCAGCATATAATTGGGGAAGCAGGACCATCCTTAATTGGCCGTGTGCCAGAGAGGCGCCAGCGAACCGGAGCCGGTTGGATTCGCCTGCGCAGTGATCGTACCGCCCTTTATTAAGAGTGCATCCTCAGGCGTTGTGTATGCCGCCTCGTGACAAACTACGCCCAACATGCACGTTGATCCGGTATCCGGTTTCTGGGCCACCATAAACACTGGCACCGCGTCGTCGTCTGGCACGATGGTAGTCGCCATGTAATCACCGGGCATATAGCCCTGGTCGGTGTGCGCCAGCCAGGTCAGTTTGAACGGCCCGCTCACCTGCTCCGCCGGGCTCCAGCTGTTGCCACCATTTTCTGACGAGATAAAACCGATATCGAGCATGCATGTACTGGTCGAGCAGTTTGCGTTCGGGTAAGAGTAGTAAATCAGCCCGAGATGAGCCTGTCCCTGGAATATCCTGACTCCTATACCCGGCAGGAAGTGATCGACCCCACTGCCGACAGGATCAATCGGAATGAGCTGAACCGGTGTCCATGAGATGCCATCCTTAGAGGTGCTCATCACGATATCGTTCGCCGTACACCCTGGCTCGAAGCGACAGTCCGCCCAGACAACGTAGACCGTGCCAGAAGCGTCTACCTGGGCGGAGACGAGGCCCAGGCCATTGCGCACGAAAGACGGTTCGATGAACAGGTCAAATCCAGTAATTTTGATAGTCTTGCTCCAACTCTTTCCGCCATCGGTAGAGCGGAAAGCTGAGACATTGGCAATAGAAAAGTTCTTCTTGAACACGGTGATGGGGACGATGACGTTCCCGTTGGGCTGCACAACCGGTTGCCCGCCAATGACCAGAGCATGATCGGCGGTCGTCTTCGCGGGCCCCCATGTCAATCCGCCATCAGTGGATGTGCTCATCTGCACAAGGTTATTCCTGGAGGGGTCATCGAACTCGGTATAGCAGTTACCATAGAAAGGGCTGCTTTTCCAGGTATCGCACGTTGTCCAGTTCTTGTCGTTGAAATCACCCGAATTATTTACCACTACGGGGTTGCTCCATGTCAATCCGCCATCGGTCGAGCGGCTGGCAATCACATCAACAGGCCCGGTCGAGGGATTGACAATCCCCAGCAATGAGATGATCCAGACTCTGTGCCGGGGATCGTAGGCAACCGAGGGATCGCTGACACGGGGATATGGTCCAGGTGGTGTTGCATAGATTGTCGTACCTGGCAAGAAGCCATGTTTCCAGGTAAGGCCACCATCGTGGGAAGTTGCCCAGCCAATGTTGGAAGCTCCCCCATTAAAAAAGCGGCCAGACTGGAAAGTCGCGACGGCCGTCGAGCCAAAGGAATAGACATCCGGCTCAACCTGTGTTTTGTGCTGGCTGGTGCCGTTGGTGTATGGATCACTACTGATCTGGATGAGCGTTTCATTGGCGAAGACGAGGCCGGTTGATGCGAGGGAAAGCAGCAATGCAAGCATCGCGCTTAAAATAAGTCTGCTTCCTCCAGCAAGTCGAATAACGCGAAGCATCTTTGTTCCTCCTTACCGTCAAGAGATAATACACCCCTCAGATAGCTGGACTATAAGGGCGGGCCTGATAAAGGCCCCTACAAGGAACGCCTGGAGAGGACTTGATTCTAGTACTTCAGAATCGCTATTACCGGAAGTATCTTCTAGAAATGTATCAGCAGAGGATGCATATCAGGATTACCGAATTTGTACAGCCAACCCGTTTTACATTCATCAGTCTCCTGATAGCATCATCTTTGTTTTAGATTTATTGATGTGATGGATATACGCTTGTTAAGCATGTAGAAACTGGTGAAACAATAGTTACTGCCCCCATGAAAGAGTAACATATAGAAATCCCCCTGTCAATTGTAGATCACCCTCTCGGCCTTATTGCGCTCATGCTCCAGGTAGAGTATAATGCGCTCGGTAGCTCGTCAATTGCTGTGACTGAACCTTCGCATATACTTCTATGTGCCCAATGAGGAGGTGTTATGGAAACGCACCTGGAAATTCGCACGAAACTGCCTGAATCCGATCCACATGCCACGCCGTTGCTCTTTGTACATGGCGCGTGGCACGATGCGTGGTGCTGGGCGGAGCATTTTCTTCCCTATTTCGCGCAACACGATTATATCTCCTATGCCTTAGACCTGCGTGGGCACGGCAAAAGTCAGGGACGTGACCGGCTGCGCTGGACGACCATCGCCGATTATGTCTCGGATATTGAGCAGGTCGCGAGCCAGTTGGAGAGGGCTCCGGTTCTCATTGGTCATTCGATGGGAGGGCTGGTCGTACAGAAATATCTCGAGAAGCATACAGCGCCGGCGGCAGTATTGCTTGCCTCTGTACCGCCGAGCGGTGCCCTGCGTACCACATTGAGCATTGCCGTTCGCCACCCCCTTGCGTTCCTCAAAGCCAATCTTACACTAAGTCTCTACCCAATCATCGGCACGCCGGCCCTTACGCGCGAGGCATTTTTCTCGCCGGATATGCCCGAAGAGAAGGTGCAGGCATACTTTGCGCGCATGCAAGACGAATCGTATCGCGCATTCCTGGACATGATGATCTTCAGCTTGCCGCATCCAAAGCGAGTAAACACCCCCATGCTCGTGCTTGGAGGAGGAAGGGATCGCATCTTTACTCGTAAGGAAGTCGAGGCGACCGGGCGTGCTTATGGCACGCAGGCCGAAATTTTTCCTACCATGGCGCATGATTTGATGTTGGAAGAGGGCTGGCAGGCCGTGGCAGACCGCATACTGGTGTGGCTTGAAGAGTTGGGCCTGTGAGCGCGCTATATGGTATAGTCAGAATATGATAAGTTATTCTCCCACGCTCATGAAGGAGAGATTTATGTCTGAACTGCCCACCTCTACTTTGCCGGATAGAACGGCTCTCTTCCTCGTCACGGTTTCCCGCATAATTAGACTGGAGAACGAGCGATGAACGGAAATCCAACTTTCGCAATTGAGGAATGGAGTGTTCGCGAGACAGAACTTCAACTCGATTCCCTGGCGGAGACGGAATCAATTTTTGCTCTTTCCAATGGACATATTGGACTGCGAGGCAATCTGGATGAAGGGGAGCCGCACGGCCTTCCCGGTACCTACCTGAACTCTTTCTATGAATTGCGCCCTCTTCCCTATGCAGAGGGAGGCTATGCCTACCCGGAATCGGGGCAGACGATCATCAATGTCACCAATGGCAAGCTCATTCGCCTTCTCGTCGACGATGAACCTTTTGATGTTCGCTATGGCACCGTCCGCAGTCACGAGCGAGAACTCGATTTTCGCGATGGCGTCCTGCGCCGCAACGTTTGCTGGACCTCTCCCGCGGGGCGCACGGTCAAGGTCTCGTCCACGCGCCTGGTCTCGTTCACGCAGCGAGCCATCGTGGCCATCAACTACGAGGTCGAGCCTGTTGATGCCGAGATACGTTTCGTTGTGCAGTCTGAACTGGTCGCCAATGAGGCGCTCCCCCAGCAGAGCAGGGATCCGCGGGTAGGGGCCGCTCTTCAGTCCGCGCTTGTGTCTGAGGAACACACGGCTAAAAACGCCGCCGGGCTGCTGCTCCATCGTACCAGGGTCAGTGGTCTGCTCATGGGGGCCGTAATGGACCATCACATCGAGGGCCCACCTGGAATGCTCATCGAGTCTGGAAGCTCGGAGGATGTTGTTCGAGTGTCTATTGCCGGCCGGCTGAAGCCAGGCGAACGCTTGCGGATCGTTAAACTGATTGCCTATGGCTGGTCGAGCCTGCGTTCGCGGCCGGCCATTCATGACCAGATCGTCGCGGCGGTCACTACTGCTCAAATGAGTGGCTGGGAGGGCCTGCTCGCTGAGCAGCGGGCCTACCTGGACGACTTCTGGTCGCGTGCAGTCGTCGAGCTGGAGGGCGATGCGGAGATCCAGCAGGCCGTGCGCTTTGCCCTCTTCCATGTTTTGCAGGCAGGAGCGCGGGCGGAACGCCGGCCTATCCCGGCCAAGGGATTGACGGGCACCGGCTACGATGGCCACGCATTTTGGGATACAGAGATCTACGTCCTGCCTGTGTTGACGCTGACCGCGCCTAACGCCGCCGCCGACGCCTTACGCTGGCGCTATTTGACGCTCGACATGGCGCGGGCGAATGCTCGCCAACTGGGGCAGCGCGGAGCCGCCTTCCCATGGCGAACCATTCGTGGAACCGAGTGTTCGGGATACTGGCCCGCGGGCACCGCCGCTTTCCATATCAACGCGGACATCGCATACGCGGTTGCCAACTATATCAGCGTTACCGGCGATACTGCGTTCGAGGAGGAAGTGGGCCTGGAGTTGCTCATCGAGACGGCGCGGCTCTGGTGTTCGCTTGGCTTCCTCAATTCCACAACCGGCCAGTTCCGCATCGACGGAGTTACCGGGCCTGACGAGTACAGCGCGCTCGTCGATAACAATGTCTATACCAACCTCATGGCACAGCATAACCTGCGTTGGGCAACTGAGGCGGTGCAGCGTCATCCCGAGAAAGCACGCGCGCTTGGTGTGGAGAGCGAAGAGGTCGCCAGCTGGAGCGAGGCAGCTGAGAAGATATTCATTCCCTATGACGAGCGCCTGGGAGTAACTACACAGGATGAGAACTTTACTGAGCACGAGGTGTGGGACTTCGCCGGTACCTCGCCGGATCAATACCCCTTGCTCTTGCACTTCCCTTACTTTGAGCTCTATCGCAAACAGGTTCTCAAGCAGGCCGACCTGGTGCTGGCGATGTACCTGCGGAGCGACGCATTCACCGCGGAGCAGAAGGCGCGTAACTTTGCGTACTACGAGCCTTTGACCGTGCGCGATTCCTCGCTGTCGGCTGCCGTGCAGGCAGTCCTGGCGGCTGAAGTAGGCCAGCTTCAACTCGCCTATGATTACCTGGGTGAGGCCGCGCTTGTTGATCTCCACAATCTGCATCACAACGTACAGAACGGGCTTCACATGGCATCACTGGGAGGAGCCTGGTCTGCATTGGTCGCGGGATTCGGCGGTATGCGCATCCAGGACGGTTCGCTCTCCTTCGGACCGCGGCTGCCTGAGGCGCTGGGGCGGCTGGCTTTCCACATCATGTTCCGTGGCAGTCGCTTGCGCGTCGAGGTGACAGCTACGGAGGCAACGTACCGCCTGCTTGATGGCCCGCCGCTGAAGGTGCGCCATCATGGTGAGGAGATACTGTTGGACGTGGATGCGAGAGTCACACGGCCCATTCCGCCCATAAAAGCGGGGCCGCGCCCGCCCCAGCCGCCTGGGCGTGTGCCGATTCCGAGGAAGGCAGGCGCACGCACCACGAGGCAACTGGAGTAAGCGGGGCGAGGCCGCGTAAGCTTCCACTTTTGGGATCGCGCATAGGCACGATCAATCGGCCCCTACGGCACAGCCAGGGGGTCGATTGATGCAGCGTGGTGCCGGAGTATTTTGTCAAACTTTATAATCGGTAAGCTGTATATCCCTGCCCTCCACTTACGCGGTCAGCGCGTAGATGGAGCGCCAAGACTTCTCTGCCTAAAATAGGCAGCCCTGTAACCTCCCCACGTATTCACTTACAGCACGACGTGCTTAAGAGAAGGACCTCCGCATACAACGCCCAACCGTTTTTCACAGAGTATACAGGTGTCAGGCCTGTCTCTCTCTACGGGAAAGTTGTGCCCAGATTTCGAAGCACCTTATAGAACACACAATGCGCGAAAGGCGCAGAAAGAAGATTTCATGCCAAAAATCACGCGACACTCGATTAATACTACCAGCCGCCGTTCCTTTTTGCGCAACGGGCTGGCAGCAGCAGGAGCGGGCGCTCTCGGCACCGGCCTGTTTGCCAATGGCGTAACGGCCCTTGCCAGAGAAAAAAGCAGTGGCATCACCAAAGGTGACGCGGCTATTCTCCGCTTCCTGGCCGCAGCCGAGCTTATCGAAAGCGACCTGTGGCAGCAGTACAACGAACTTGGCGGCATCCAGGACAGCGAGGTTCCGGGCGGAAGTGGTAGTCCGGCCTACGTCAAGGCTCTGGAAGTGCTTGATAGTGACATGCCGCAGTACATCCACGACAATACCGATGATGAGTTCAGCCATGCTGCTTTCATCAACGCCTACCTGGTTTCCAAAGGCGCGGAGCCGGTCAACCTCGACAAGTTCCGCACGCTGCCGAGCAGTCAAGCCACCGGCGCGCAGCAGATCGGACGCCTCACCAACCTTATGCAGCTCACTGTAGATACTACCTGGTGGACACGCTATCGCAGCAGCACGGGGAATCCCGATTTCGGCGATACCTTCCCCCCGGCCGTTCCCGGTTTGTTGAAAGGCCAGTTCCCGGCCATTCCGCGTTCCGACGCCGACCTGCACCCCAAGGACCACCTGCAGGCGATTGCCAACACCGCTGGATTCCACTTCGCGTTTATCGAACAGGGGGGTACGAGCCTCTATCCCTCGTTGGCCCAGCGGGTCATCAATCCAGAAGTGCTGCGTATCCTGCTCAGCATCGGGCCAACCGAGACGGCGCACTTCCAGACCTGGCACGACAAGGCCGGTAATGCGAAGCCGCTGACCGATCCTACCAATGGGCTGGTGTTTCCCGACCTCAATTCCCCTCCCTTTGGCGGCGAGGAATTCCAGACCAACCTGATTATGCCCGAACCGACCATTTTCCTGAGCCGCAAGTTCCCGCCTGTTTCGATCATTCGCCCGACGGCGACGCAGGGAGCGGCAATGGGCGCGGTCAAGGCCTTGACGGATGATGGGCTGTTCATCGGCCAATCACGAGAGTTCTTTAATCTCCTGCACCAACTGGCACAGGCTGCAGACGCGGCGTAGCCCGCGTAGGGTTTTGCAGCGCCCCAGGGGCCTGTCATTGACCCAGGGACATGTCATTCTGAGCGCAGCGAAGAATGACATGCCTCAAGGTCAATGGCAGGCTCCCGGGCGCTGCAGGTCAGAAACCTGCACGTGTAAGTCAACCGGGACAGGGACGAGTCGCTGTCCCTACAGAACACCGGGCCATCCCAGGCCCCAATCTGTCCACGGGAGGCCCTTAATATACCAGTCGGTAGTGGTCAGACCTTCGGGATAGGTGACGGTGCGTTTCACTACACCGGGTGGGACGGCAAAGCCCGTGGGCGTGTGGCCCTGTTCGGCCAGCAGCATGCCCTCGTGCCAGATGGGACCCGCGCCATCAACGCCGATCACATTGATCATCGGCGAATTATCGTTGTTGCCCGCCCAGACACCCATCACGTAGTCGTTCGTATAGCCGATGGTCCAGTTGTCCGCGAAGTTCTGCGATGTACCGGTTTTGACAGCCGATGGATAGACGGTGCCAGGGTCGCCCGCGTAACATTGCGACTGCGTGTTGCTATACAGGTACAACATGCTGCATGCTCCGAATTCGAAGGTGCGCGCCTGGTTGTCACTGAGTACGTTGGTCATCAGGAAGGCGATTTGCGGGCTGATGACGCGGTAGCCATTGGTATCGAACAGGTAAATCAACTTTCCCTGCGTATCGTAAACCGCGCTGATCGCATGCGGCGGTACGCGCACCCCACCATCGGCAAAAACGCCGTAGGCCGCGGTCATATCCAGCAGGTGAACGCCCAGTGTTCCCAGCACCATCGTGTAGTTGGGCGTGCCGTTGTAGCTGGTGATGCCCATCTTCAGAGCAGTGTTGAGCGCGTCATCCACGCCCGTTTTATACAGCACCTTAACGGCCGGCACATTGAACGAGTTTTGCAGCGCGGCGCGAATGGAGAGCAGGCCATGATAGCTCTGATCATAGTTGTGCGGCGAATATGAGGGCAGGCCACAGCACATAGGCACACTGACCGGCGCGTCCAGCACCGGCATGCCCGGGCTTAGACCCTTTTCGAATGCGGTAGCATAGACAAAAGGCTTGAAAGCCGAGCCTGGCTGGCGATATCCCTGCGTAGCCACGTCGAACTGCCCGTACTGTCGATTGTTCGGATCGATATTGCCTAGCAGGACATTGATGGCGCCGGTGTGGAAATTGATCAAGACCTCGGCTGCATCGGTAAGATGATGGGCCGCGGACAAGGCCTGCACATTCTCCTGCGCAATCTTGAGGATCTTGTTTTGCAGCGGCAGATCAAGCGTTGTCTCTACCACCAGTCCTGACCGCGACAGGTCCGGTAGCTTGATGTGTAAGGTGTTGGCCAGTTCGTTCAGCGCGTAGTTCACAAAGTGAGGGGCCAGCGAGTTATTCACTATGCCGGGATGCAAGAAATCTGGCCTCTGTGCTTCAACGATGGCCTCGCGCTCCTGCAACGAGGTGATATATCCTTGCAGGTACATCTCGTTTAGCACCGCCCTCATACGCGTGAAAGTTGCCACCGGGTGCAAGAAAGGATTGTATAGCGTGGGATTCTGGGGGATGCCGGCCAGCATAGCCGCCTGCGCAATGTCAAGTTGCGCCGCGCCCGTAGTAGTGGATGTATCTCGCAGGTCAAAGTAGATAAATGCGGCTGCCTCGGCTCCATAGGCCTGGTTACCGTAATATGTCGTATTGAGATACATATCCATGATCTGCTGCTTGGTGTAGTAGCGGGTAGCCTCCGGGGCCAGGATGATCTCCTGGAGCTTGCGCATGATCGTATCCTGGTTGCCGACGACGACGTTTTTGATCAATTGCTGCGTGATGGTGCTACCACCAGCCACAACGCGCCCGTTTGTCACATCCGAGAGGGCGGCTCGCACGATGCCGGTAATATCATAGCCGGGATTCGTCCAGAAATTCTGGTCTTCGATGGCAATTTCAGCATGCATAAGATTTGCCGAAATGTTGTTCAGTGGCTCAGATACCTGCAGGCCCTGGTCCACGGCTTCATAGATCAAGATGTCATGTTCGTCATACATACGCAAGCTATCTCCAGGCAGCAAATCAACCAGCGTGGCGATTTTTCCCTGGTAGTGTTCGTTGACCGCGTTCGTGAAGGAGTTGTACCCGGCAAAAAAGCCCCCCGCCAGTGCCGCTACGATGATCATGGCGAAGCTCAGGGGCATGATCGACCAGCGTATGCCAACGCGATCCGTGGCCTGATATTGCTGATTGGTGCGGCGCAGATTCTTACGTTTCAAATGCCGGCGCACATACCAGCCGGCGGGATGAATGCGTTGATCCGGGAAATCGTAATGGACCCTGACTTGAGAGGAGGGCACGCGCTCATTTGGACGATCTACGAGAGGCTTGTTGTTGTTGGGTAGTAATTTAGGCACCGTGTTTGCCGACCTGTGGGTCTGCATGGCGACCTCCTTTCGCAGTCGTTACCAGGCGGGTAGATTCCATCCTGGATGGGAAGAAGAATAAAGATAAAGAGACTAATAGTAGAGAAACGGAGAGTTACCAAAGAACACATGACCAGCATTTGCTTCTAGTTAAGAACGAATTTCTGGTTGGAAAGCACTAAGCAGAACACTAACAAGCAGGTGGTTCACGAAGACCCCTGTAATATACTACGTTCGTGAGGTGCCATTCGTCGCACTTAATAAGATGTTCATTTTTGGCATTCTATAGCGATTGAATTTTTAGATATATCAATAATCTAAAACCATTTGAGCCGCCTGGTACCGGAAGGAGTATTATGATCGAGCAGATTCCGAAAAAATTGATTTGCTTAAGCCTTTTGTATTGTTCACATTGCTTAATCTGATCAGGGGTGCTATAGTAATCAAAACGATACAGCGGGTGAAAAAATCTATGCAGAGCAAGAAGAAAAAAATTCTGGTTGTCGATGATGAACCAGATATTTTAGAGTTTCTTCAGGTGATTCTGGAGGAAGAGGGATACAATGTTCTGACCTCACAGAAGGCGGAGTACCTGGAGCAACTGCATAATGGAGGGTTGCCCGATCTCATCCTGCTGGATGTGCTGCTGTCGGGCAAGGATGGCCGTGAGATCGTCAAATACCTCAAGCAGCAGGAGGAGACGAAGCACATTCCCGTCATTATGTTCTCGGCGCATCCGAGCGCCGAACAAACGGCAAAGGAAGCGGGGGCCGAGGATTTTCTCGCCAAGCCGTTCGAGATCGATGAATTGTTGGAGAAGGTGGCGAAATTTATTTAATATTACTTCTCCTGTTCGTTTGGCACCGCGTGTATTTTCTCTAATTCGGCAAGTTCCTCCTTGCCGCGTTCTTCCAGTTCGGCTTTCCATGCATCTGCGTACTGGCGCATGGTGTGTACGAGGGTGTGGGCGATGGCCAGGTTGCGAAACCATTTGTGGTTGGAGGGGACGATATACCAGGGGGCCGCGCTGGTGCTGCACCGTGATAAGGCATCTTCGTATGCCTGCTGGTAGTCGTTCCAGTACTTGCGTTCGGACCAATCGGAGGCGGAAAGCTTCCAGGCCTTATCCTTATCCTGTTCCCGCGCCTGCAGTCGCTCTGTCTGCTCATCGAAGCTGATATGCAAAAAGAATTTGAGAATGATAGTCTTGCTATTAGCGAGCAGTTGCTCAAAATGGTTGATTTCAGCGTAGCGCTGGCTCCATACTTTTTCCGGCACCAGGTTGTGGACGCGCGCTATTAGCACATCTTCATAGTGAGAACGGTTGAAAATGCCGAGCACGCCCTTGCCTGGCGTAACCTTGTGAACGCGCCACAAGAAATCATGCGCCAGTTCCTCCGGTGTCGGCTCCTTAAATGAATGCACATAGCAGCCCTGCGGATTTACATGCGAGAACACATGACGAATGGTGCCGTCCTTGCCGCTGGTATCCATTCCCTGCAAGACGATCAGCAGACTATTTTGCTGCGCCGCCGCCAGCAATTCTTGTAGCTCGCTCAGTTCTTTACTCAAATCGGCCAGTTCATCCTCAGCGTCATGGTGACTGGCATGCTTGTCCGTATAATCCGGGTCGTAATCCTGGAGATGTACCTTACTGCCCTCTTCAATCTTCCAGACGTATTTCATGTGCGTGCTCCTCCTGATGGGCGCGTTCAACAAACTATTCCTTAGAGATAACTATAGCACAAATCGCTTAAAGCAAGCTGAGAACGTGAGATTTTATCCTTGACACCCGTGCCAGGCGCTGGCTATACTTAAGACCGGACCTCTAAATTTCCCGGTATGCCAATGGTCGTATCCCTTGTGATGGAGCCAGGGGGGCTCCAGTTCAGTCGTATGCATCGGATAAGGAGATCAGATCATGCACATCAACTACCCGCGCGGCATCGTCCTCAAGCTACTCGCACCCATTGTCACACTGCTCTTCCTGCTGGTACTGACAGTCTCGCCTGCCCTGGCAAAGGCCGGCAACATCAAGGAATTTACGGTTCCCACTCCTCAAAGCTCGCCCGAAGGCGTTGTGCCCGGCCCTGATGGCAACCTGTGGTTCACTGAGAACAACGGCAACAACATCGGACGCCTCACGCCCTCCGGCAAATTCACCGAATTTCCCATCCCTACAAAGAACAGCATTCCTATTGGCATCACCCTCGGTCCCGACGGCAATTTGTGGTTCGATGAGTTCAAGGGGAACAAGATCGGACGCATCACCCCTTCCGGCCAGATAACAGAGTTTCGCATCCCGACTCCTGATAGCCGGCCCGACTTCATCATCACCGGTCCCGACGGCAACCTGTGGTTTGACGAATTCAAAGGCAACAAAATTGGCCGCATCACTACTTCTGGTCAGATCACAGAATATCCCATTCCCAGCCCAAAGAGCTTCCCCGGCTACCTCGTGCTCGGCTTCGACGGCAATCTCTGGTTCACGGAACAGACTACTGTGAAGATTGCGTACATCACTCCTAAAGGTAAGTTCAAAGAGTTTCCGGTTCCCACGCCCAAAAGCGATCCATTCGGACTCGCCCAGGGTCCCGACGGCAATCTCTGGTTCACCGAAGCCAATAAAGACAGGATTGGGCGTATCACTCCCTCTGGCCAGATCGCGGAATTTGCCATTCCCACGCCCAGCAGCGTGCCATTCGCCATCACCGCCGGACTGGATGGTAATATGTGGTTCACCGAACTGGATGGGAACAACATTGGTCGCATCACTCTCTCCGGCCAGATCACGGAATACCCCATCCCCACCGCCAGCAGCGCTCCAACCGGCATCACGCCCTACGTAGGCGGAAATATCTGGTTTGCCGAATCTGGTGGCAACAAGATTGGGCGTATTACCACACATTGATGAGCTTTGACAAGCAAATGGAACAATGCTAGAGCAAAAGGCGTTGTACGGCTCCTGGAGGACGTACCCTTGGGGTCGCCTTCCAGGAGCCGTATTCGCTTGCCTTCTAAATTTATGGCAATCGCCCAGGCGATCTCAGTACGAACCAGATGCTCAATCCACAAAATAGTACCAGCACTACCTCAATAGCCATGCCAATAATCAGGGAGTTGTAGTGCGTTTCTCCAATCTGTCCCTGCATGAAGAGCGCGTGGCTGGCAGGATTAAGGGCCATCGTATGCAAGACCAGAGCTATGGCATTGACCAGCATGACAATAAAGGCCCCCAGGCAGGCTCCTACGATGGCAGCCGTCCGCTGCCCCAAATAGCGGGTAGAGAGGCCGGCCACCATTCGTCCTGCTACAAGACTGAGAAGGAGAAGGCCCGCAAAAGCGATGAAGAAGACCAGGAAGGTCGCGGGATAGCGCACCAGCAACCCACCGAAGCCGCCGAAGATGATGAGGAGCGAGATCAGAATAAGCCCGAATACAACAGAGGGAGTGGAGCGTGTGATAGCGTATCCAACGATAGCGCAGACGGCGACGCAGGCCACAAGCGCCGAGAGATAAACAGCATCGTAGCTGAAGCGTACCAGCGGCGATGCGCTATAGGCTGCCTGGGTCAAAGGATTGCCATCTTCGAGCAGATAGAGACTGATACTGACCAGTAGTGAGACGATGAATGTGATGATGGTCGCAGCCACAGCAATCCACAGGCGCGGGCGAACGTTCTGAGTCAGTCCTTGAGAAGCCATGTAGCATTCCTCCTTATGAGCAAGTTCTGTAGCAAGTTTGCCATAAAATTCTGGCTGCCGCTACTCCTCAGATGCTGTAGTGGTTGCACTCAAGTGCCTGGATAATCAGCTCATAGGATATGCCATAAAAAACCTGTACATTGCCAGGCTCGCGCTCGGCCCCAATGGATCGCTGAACAGACCGGCACTGCCGCCCGACCAGGCATGTCCCATACCGTTGATGAGCCAGTATTCCTGAACCTTGTTCCCCGCGTTGTCGTTCCAGCGGTATACAGTATAAGAGTGACCACCTGGAACCTGGCCATCTGTAATACTGCTGGGATGGTTGAAGTCGGCGTCATAGGTGCCGTGTGAGGCGAGAAAATCTGTTTCCATCCATTGCCGCACCACCTGGGTTCCGTTGATAGGCGCGATGACAGGGTCAGATGTGCCGTGAAAAACGATGGTTGGAACGACGCGAGCATAGCTACCCATCGCGGCAAATGCGGCTTTCCCCTGCTGAATCGGGTCTGGCCCTCCCTGGAGAAATGCTCCCCCGCCGCTCTGTATAGAAGTGATAGCGCCATATTCCATTCCCGAATGGACGCCGATGGCCGCGAAGATATCAGGGTAAGTGGCACTCAGAATAACCGACATTGCGCCACCGGCAGAGATGCCCGTGACATAGATGCGACGCGGGTCAATCGTCCATTGCGTAACCCGGCCCTCGATCTGCTGCACGATTCCGGCGATAATGGCCGGTTCTCCGCTACCACGAAACTGGTTCGCCGGATCATACCAGTTCCAGCATAGATCAGCGTTGTAGATGCTCAATTGTTGCGGATAGGCGACAATAAAATTGTATTCGTCTGCCAGCCGGTTCATCTGAGTGCTGGCCGCGAAATCCTGCACCGTTTGAGTACAGCCGTGCAGCATGACGAGGAGCGGAACCGGCGTACCAGCCTGGTAGTTCGCGGGCGTGTAGACAAAATATGGGCGGCTACCGGCGGGGCCATTGTAGAGAAATTGCTGCCACTGCGAACTGCTTGCGTGCGCTCCACTGTGAACATGCGCCAGAAATGCGGCAGGCACTACAAAAATGGATAGCGAGACGATGAAAAGGCGGATACGGAAAGAAACTCCCTGGCATCCCTGGAATGTTCGGTTCAGTATACGCAATTATTATGCTCCGTCTAGTATGATCTAATGCATATTGTAGCATTGCCCATTTTTGCCGGAAAGGACTTGTGTTACGTGCGCAGGACTTCCCCCAGTTACTCTTTTGTCCACCTGGTACCCTCTGCCGTCCGTTCGAGGCGGCCTGGCGGCATATGCGCCGGAAGGAGTAAGGCATTTTCGGCCAGCGCGGCCTCTACGAGCCTTTGTCGGCTGGCGAGCGTCATATCGACATTCGCCCAACTTGCCATCCATGCCGGGTGCTCGATCTCGATGGGGTCGTGATAAAGGTCGCCCAGGCAGCAGAGCGTCTGCCCCTCTGAATGGACGCGCACGATTTGATGACCGGGTGATTCGCCGGGAGCGGCGAGAATACGAACAGCGGGAAGCAGGTCAACATCCCCCTCGACCAGTTCCAATACACCTGCCGTGCGCAGTACTCCTAGCGTGCGGCTCTCTAAAGAATCAGGGACCTTAAGCGCTTCCTGGATGTCGGGGTCTTCCCAATCTGCTCGCCCAACGAAGTAGCGGGCATTGGGGAAAGCGGGCACATAGTGTCCATCGCGCTCGATTGTCGTGCCCGAATAATGGTCGAAGTGCAGGTGGGTAATAACGACGTGTGTGATATCGCCGGGAGCAATGCCTCTTTCAAGCAGTTGATCGATCAGGCTGGGAGGCGGTGTATAGCCGGGCGGCACATAGGGCGTATTCAGCTCGACCGCGACCGCGTAGTCGCCAGCGTCGACCAGCACCGAGGCTCCTGGCAGGGCAATGTGTACGCACTGGCTGGGGAAAGACAATGGTTTTTCAAATTCGGCGGCATAGCGAGGTCGCCACTCGCTTTCAGGAACGTTCATCACTTCCGACAGTTTGAACGTCAGGTCACCGACGTTGATGATGGTGATCCGGGCGGTGCCAAGCTGGATGGTGCGGGAATAGTCAGGCATGGTATCTCCCTCACGTTCGCTACAACTTGCGGGTCGCTCGTCCACGACTACGCACCGGCGGGGGGTAGTAGGCGGGGGTGACGCTGATGATATCGCCGATGCGTACCTGCACTTGCAGGTAGCGTGTGCCTGGGCGGTGATAGTGCGCGAACAGCATCAGCACGTGGTGCGCAATCACATCGGCCTCATCCGTGTGACGCGAGAGGATCATCTGCCCCCCGATGGTCTCTTCTGCCGAAGTGACGGCCATCTCTTCTCCATCTTCTCCCAGCACCAGCTTGCGTGTCTCGCGCCGCACAAGCTGGTTCGGCCACAGCATCAGGGCAATGATACGCCCTTTCAGGCGTTGCTCGCGCAGTCGCTCGCTAAGGTAGTTGGCGAGCCTGCGAATGGCCGCGCATGTCTCATCGGCATCGGCGGCGTGGTTGAAGCGCACGCGCGCGTTCTGGCTCAGCGGTGGCGCGTCAGGTACAACCAGGCTGGTATCTTCACCCCGTGAGACGGCATAGAGCCAGCTACCTAGACGACCCAGGCGGCGGCGCAATCCCTCTTCCGTCAAAGACGCTACCTGTGCGAAGGTCGTGATGCCGAAATCTTTGAGGTGCGCGACCAGTTCAGCCACGGCCACCGCGTCGAATTGCTCGCTCTTGCCCTCGACTTCAGGTGGGCGTGAGGCATGGCTGCCATTGCCCTGTTCCGCCAGTTCCGGCAGGGCGCCCGGTACACCTGTTCCGGCGGCGCGTAATTGCAGCAGCATGGAAAGCGGCAGCGTCTGTACAAACGAGGCCTCGCGGCCAGGTGGAATATACAGCACCCCCTGCCGGCCATCTTTGCGGCTCATCAGGGCGGCCAGTTCGGCTATCGCCTTACCGTTAGCAACGCCGATCAGCGCAGTCAGGCCGATCTCCGCGATTTCCGCGCACAAGCGCTCGGCTAGCGAGACGGGCGAATCGAAAGGCAGCTCGCAGCCGCGCAGGTCAATGAAGGTATCGGCTATCGGAATCGATTCGATAATGCGTGAGTAGGCCCGGTAACGCTCGCGCAGTTGATGAAGGAACGGTTGATAGCGATCATATGAGGCCGGCAGGAAGCGTGCGCGCGGAGCCAGTCGATAGGCGCGGCGCAGCGGCATACCAGGACTGACACCTAATCGTATAGCGCCAGGCGAAGCGTCAATCACGCGTCCCGGCTCGTTTGGACGGCCAGTACCCGTACCAACTACGAAACTCTGCCCGCGCAGTGAAGGATCAAACAGCTCCTCAAGCGTGCAGTAGAAGTGACGAATGCGCACATGCATAATGCCTTGCCGCAGGCGAGCTCGTTCTGCTGCTCGAACGGCATCCGGTATATCTAACGGCCTGCCGGAGATCAAACGATCAGGCGCCGCGTCATTCGGCGTGCGTGTAGTATCAGGGGCTGGAATGTTAAGGTTATATTGATGCATCGTATTTTCTGACTCGTCTTTACTTTTAGCATGTATTATAGCGCAATATAGTACAATATAGCATATTTTTGCCTTCGCATGTTAAAGGGCGGTAGGGATGGCTCCTGCTCTGCTGTCCACCATGTATATTATATCGATCAAGGGGCATCAGAAGTTGCTTCCTTGGACTCCTTTTCATCACAGTTCCTGGATGATGCTACTATTATAACCAACGCAAGAGACGCGAAGAGTTCGCGTATCAATATCTATGTTTTATATCCACGTTACAGTATAATACCCATGAGATGATTCTGGAAACGAGAACATCATTATAGTAGGGGCAGCGGCTTGTCCCTGTCCCGTGCGTCGTGCCTGTCCTTAAGAAGAGGAGCGAAAAATGCACAATCGCGACAGATTTGACAAGTTTACCGAGCGGGCCAGGCGTGTACTGGCATACGCGCAGGAAGAGGCGCAGCATTTCCAGCACAACTATATCGGCACGGAGCATCTTTTGTTGGGGCTTGTACGTGACGGCGATGGAGTCGCGGCCAAAGTCTTGCAGGGGCTTGGTGTGGAACTGCCGAAGGTACGCGAAGCAGTTGAGTTCATTATCGGTCGTGGAGATCGCATCGTTCTGGGAGAAATCGGCCTCACCCCGCGCGCCAAGAAAGTGATAGAGCTGGCCGTGGACGAGGCGCACCGCCTGAATCATCACTATATTGGCACAGAGCATCTTCTCCTCGGGTTGGTACGCGAAGGCGAAGGAATTGCCGCCGGGGTACTGGCCAGCTTTGGCCTGAATCTGGAGCGAGTCCGCATGCAAACTTTTGCTACACTTAGCCGCGCACCTGGACGCACTCAGCAATCCCAGGAACCGCCTCAAGAAAACCAGGCGGCAGCATATGATATACCGGCTCCTCTGGATGATCAGGGGAAGCGCTCCACTTCCTATTCAGGAAGTGCCGAAGATGGATTTACCGACCAGGGGAAGCGCGTACTCGCTTATGCGCAGGAAGAAGCCCATCGCTTCCAGCACAATTACATCGGTACGGAACACCTGTTACTCGGCTTGATACGCGAACAGGAGGGTATCGCAGCACGGACTCTACAAAATCTTGGCGTTAGTCTAGATAAAGTGCGTAGCTCGGTGGAATTCATTATCGGTCGTGGAGATCGCGTCGTTCTGGGAGAAATCGGCCTCACCCCGCGCGCCAAGAAAGTGATTGAGTTGGCCGTTGACGAGGCGCGCCGCATGAATCACCCCTACATCGGAACCGAACACCTGCTGCTCGGCTTGTTAGAGGAAGGTCAGGGTATCGCTGCAGGCGTACTGCAAAGCCTGGGCCTCAATCTGGACAAAGTGCGCAGAGAGACGCTACGACTACTTCATGAACAAGAATCGTGAGGGCAGCCGTGTCATTCTGAGCGCAGCGAAGAATCTTTATTAGCAAAACTGGCCATTCGAGTGGTTCAGTTGTGTCATTCCCGGTTGTGGTTGGTAAAGTTCATCATCGGCCAGCGCCACAGGCATTCCCGTAGGTCCCGATTTATCGTGGACATCGCCGATTGATCGGCCAGCGCCGGATTATGACGCATCAGTACAATAATTAGTAAGAAGCCACCAATAAATAGTTGGCAAAAGATATGTTACGTGGGAGGGATGTGGATGGAAAGCCAGAAAACCGCAACTACGGAAAACAGCGTACAGAGCAACAGCTCAGTCACCGCCCAGGATGCCAGGAGTCTATCGCAGGAGCTACCGGAAAACGAACAGACTGTCGATCTCGTTCAGGAATCTATGAAAGGCAGCAACGAGGGCGGGATGGATAGAAACGGGTGGCAAGGGAGTGAAGGCGATGAGAGCCGCGTGGCGGGTACAGCAGCGCTGGCAATGATGCTAGGGCAACTGGTAGGTTATTTCAGCGGAAAGGCCGATGCCGATGACCTGGACGTACTCAGCTTCAGCCTTCATCACCTGTTCTGCCGCCTCGATCTCCTTTTCCGCGGGGCCTTGCCAGCTTTGATGCAGCTGCCAAAGCCAGACGAACGCCCCATAGAGACATCGCCTGCTGCCTGTCCTCGCCAACAGTACTGGAAGCAGCTCCATATCATCAATCGCGCCCTTGACCGCATGGAACCGCTTTGTCAGTTGCTCAGCGATGCTACAGAATGTATTCTCGATGCTTTTGATAGCTCTATTTCCGTGATACTTGCGACCGGTGCTGAGCAGCCACAAACACCATCTCTCCAGGCTGCACCTGTAGGAACAGCGCCTGGTGCCTGTCCGCCCCGCGAGGAACAAGACTGGCCGCATATGATCGATCAAGAACACTGGCAGCAGGCTCTTACAACAATTACGGAAAGCCTGATACATTGGGAAGAGTGCTACCAGAACAATGTTTCTTTCGCCACGCAATTTGTCCACCTGCCGGCTATAGCGCCCTCCTCACTCGCTCAGCTCGATAGCGCTTTTGCTACGTTGCTGGATTGCGGCGGAGCCATTTTTGGCGATATTTTGCCTTCATTCCGCACTACTTCCCAGATTGATGATACTGTCATCGCGGCCCTATTGTTCGACTTGATGCAGCAGTCTGACCAGTTACTGGTACAGTTCGAAATCACGCTTGAACCCATCAGCGCCTTGCTACAACAATTCTCTATACGTAATGCCACAGTGTGAGTTTCCGACGCGGGAGACGTATCTTAACCATAAACAGGCTCTTTTAACACGATTGTAACCGCAATCAAGCACTTTTCCCAACGTCCGCTCCGTAACATTAAGTAGTAATAACTACAACTATAGAGAACCATATCAAGGAGCCGTAGGATGGGCAATGAAGCTACTTCTCCTCTTTTGAAGGATCAGGCAATCAATGCCTATGTATATGAAACAGTAGATACATCTTCTGATGTTGTAACTGCCTTCGAACGCATTCTAACGACCTATGCTGATCCTGTGGCTCTGGTAGTTATTACTCTTGCCTACGAGAATGAAGAGAAGGCTGCCTTCGAACATACAAGGATGACCCGGCATAGTACCGATCATCTGATGCAGAACCTGCGCCCGCTCGTGCGCAAAACCGATCACGCTTTTCTCCTCGATCACCGCATGTATTTCCTCTTGTTGGGCGCTAATGAGCAAGGGGGACAAATTGTACAGAGCCGCCTCTGGGAAGCCCTGCTCTGGCGCGTCCACAATATGACGGGGAGAGAAGTTGTACGCCCGCGTGCTATGTCCATCGGCTACAGCGCTTATCCTGGCACTGCTGCCAGCATCCCTGACTTTCTAGAGGAAGCGAGCAATGCGCGTATGCGCTTCGACCTGCTGCCCGAAAAAACTACCCGTAAGACTGGTGCCCGGCAATCGCGGCACTCCTTGCTGCAAGCAGAGAACGATGAGGAACTACCCGCCCTGGCACGCAAACTTGGCATTCCTTACCTTACGCTCCTGCCAAACAAATTGCCGCATGGCTTACAGAACATCGTCAACCCTAAGCTCGCCCATGAATTGCACTGCTACCCCCTTGGGCGCGAGCGCAATATGCTTACCGTCGCGATGCTCAACCCTCAAGATCGCTCCGCCCTGGATCGCTTGCACCAGGAAACCGGATTGCATATCTTCCCTGTTCTGGCGCATCCCCATGCATTAGAAACTGCTCTAGAACAATTGGTGTGAAAAACGTTTGAAGCTTCTCCAATCTACTGTTATAATTGGGCAGGGTGCCACCGGGTGTGAGACCCGTATTTTTCTGTTGTATCAAATGTGGTGAAAGGATACATTCCTGATGAGAATTCTCGTTACAGGTGGAGCCGGTTTTATTGGCTCGCACATTGTTGATCAATATATAGCAGCCGGTCACGAGGTCAGTATTGTCGATAATCTGTGGCACGAAGGGGGAGGCAAAAAGGTCAATATCAATCCTGAAGCCCGATTCTTCCAGGCTGATATTACCGACGAAGCCCGCCTGCAATCCATCTTCGATGAGGTGCGCCCAGAGATTGTCTGCCACCAGGCCGCGCAGCATAGCGTATCGATCTCTACGAAATATCCTCAACTCGATGCGCGTGTCAACGTCCTTGGTTTACTCAACGTCCTCACGAACTGCGCGCGTGTCGGAACGCGCAAGATCATCTTCGCCTCATCCGGCGCCACCTATGGCACCCCTACGCATCTACCCATCAATGAGGAAACGCCGCAACGCCCCGAGTCGCCCTATGGCATCACCAAGATGGTAACGGAACACTACCTGCGTTACTGGCAAGATGCCTACGGTCTCAACTATACTGCGCTGCGCTACGGAAATGTCTATGGCCCGCGCCAGGACCCCAATGGAGAAGCCGGTGTAATAGCGATCTTTGCCAAACGCTTCCTCAAGCATGAGCCGGTGCGCATTGACTGGGACGGCGAACAGCAGAAAGATTATGTCTACGTCGAAGATGTAGCCCACGCCAACCTGCTGGCAATCGACCACGGCGATAACGATATCTTCTGCGTTGCCACCGGCCACGGCACTTCCGTTAACGAGATCTATCGCATCCTGGTGCAGATCACGCATTACGAACCGGAGATCGTGCGCGCTCCCAAGCGTCCCGGCGATATCTACCTGGCCCATTTCGATTGCAGCAAGGCCGCGCGCATCCTTGGCTGGCAGCCTGAAGTATCGATAGAGCAGGGCATCGAGCGCACCGTTGATTTCTTCCGCGAACACCCGGACTTTTGAGCAGCTGGAAAATGACGACCTTCCGCTATGCTACTGAACTACTGGCTCGTTATCCCGGTGTCGTGGGCGGCGTTATCCTGGCATCGGGCATGACCAATGGTCCAACGCCGCCAGGCTTGCTGGCCGCATTTCAAGCTGAACAGCAAGCCGTGCTGAATCGTCTCGGCGACACACCTTTGAGCCAACTTCCCGCGCTGGCGGCGTGGCGAAGCGCCTTTCGCGGCTTCGGCGTAGACCCGACACAGTATCGAAGCGCTGCCGAATCATTGCTGCGCCGTTTGACCAAAAAAGGCGATATTCCGAGCATCAATTTGCTGGTCGATCTTGGAAACCTGGTCAGCATTCGCTACGCCTTGCCGGTGGCAGTCTTCGATACGCGGGCCTTACAGGGAGCGGTGACAGTTCATTTTGCCGGCGGCTCCGAACGTTATACAACGTTGGGTGAGAGCGAAGTAGACCATCCAGAGCCGGGCGAGGTTGTATTCTCGGATGAAACCGGGCTGGTAATCGCGCGCCGCTGGTGCTGGCGGCAGAGCGATCAAAGCGCGGCCCAGGAAGATACGACCGCCGCGATCATTACAGTCGAGGCGCATCACTCGAACGGGCGCCGGGATGTTGAGGCCGCGCTGCATGATCTGCTGGCGCTGCTGGAAGAGTACGCGGGCGGGAGGTTTAAAGCAGGGATACTGGATAGAGAGAATCCGCTGATTTCGGATGCTCTGTAATGTATGTCAGCTTCTCGCACTCCTCACTACTTTGCAAAAAAGAGTGTGCCCTACTGTTAAGAGAAAACTCAATTCGTTCCTGCCAGCGCCAGCGTCTGCGCATAGGCGCGCACCACTTCGCGCATATGTCGCGTAATCACATGGGTGAGAATCATGTGCGCGTCCTCTTCCTGCTCGATGTTCTGGCCGGGGGCAAGTACATAGGCGTCGACGATATCCTTCAGCTTGCCACCTTTTGCGCCCAGCAGGCCGATGGTTGCGGCACCCGTGCGTCTCGCCAGCTGCATAGCGTTAATCACATTCGGCGAGTTGCCGCTGGCACTGATACCGAGCGCGATATCACCAGCTTCGATCATGTTCGCCAGCTGCTCGGCAAAGATATGTTCGTATGCCGTATCGTTGCTCCAGGCGGTAATCAATGGCACGTGATCGGTTAAGGAAATGGCTTTGAGACGTGGGGCACCGGCTGTAATCGTGTTCTTCGAGAGATCAAGCGCGAAGTGTGAGGCTGTAGCCGCGCTGCCGCCATTGCCCATAATAAAAATGCGGTGCCCGTTATAATATGCCTCCTCCAGCAACAGGAAGACCTGCTCAAGATGGGGTAGCGATATTGCTCGCATCATCTGCTCGAGTTCATTGAAGTACTGCTTAACGGTTTCCAAAGATTACTTCCCCCTTAACAATTTACTAGGAAATCAAGGCCGGCGCGTTTGCAGCTGCGGCGATTGCTCGTCAGGCACTTGAGAATCTTCCAGTTTCGTCAGTTTTGGCTCTGTATAGGGTTCAACCCAGTGCGGGCTGAAGCTGGCAACATTGAGTATAACCGAGGCCCCCTGATGATCGAAGCGGAAATTCATGCGCTTCAATCCGCGGTTCTCCAGCACAGTCGTCACCGTATCCTGGTGTTCTTCGGGGCAATAGAGCATCAAGAAGCCCCCGCCTCCGGCGCCGGTGATCTTACCTGCTGCCGCGCCATGCTCCAGCGCCATCGCGTAGCATTCGTCGATGAAGCCCGTTGACAGGCCTGGTGCTAGACGCCGCTTCTCCTGCCACGAATAGTGCAGCAGTCGCGCGAACTCGTCCAGATCGCCCCGCTCCAGGCATGCCTGCACATCGATTGCCACCTGCTTAATGTTGTGCAGCGCCTGCAGCACAGCGTCATCGCGTTCTTCCGTGGATTTGCGCTGGTGCTTCAAAATCGAGGTCGATTCGCGCGAACTGCCTGTAAAGAACAGCATCAGACGCCTCTCGAGCGTCTGCTGAACATCGCGCGCAATCTTGATTGGTTCGACTGTAACGCCGCTACTGGTGAAAGTGATTTTATTCAGGCCACCAAAGGCTGAAGCGTATTGATCCTGCTTGCCGATCGGCATACCCATCTTCGAAATCTCGATATAGGAGGCGAGTTCCGCCACCTGCTGTTTGGTCATCGGTTGCTCGAGCAGGGTAGAGATCGCGCGCACCATGGTCACGGCGGCGGCGCTCGATGAGCCTAATCCGGTGCCGGGAGGCACCTCGCTAGCAACAAAGAGATTGATACCGCGGCGAATACCGAAATGATGCAGAATAGCCTTGGGAAGAGCAAGATCACCATTCCAGAAGAGATCATTATAGGGTGAGTGGCGAAACAGTGAGCGGTAATCAGCAGAGATAACCTGGAGATCATCGGATTCATCGGTAGTAATAATGGCATAGAAATATTTATTAATAGCAGTGCTTACAACTATACCGCCATATTTAGCGTAATATGCTTCGAGGTCGGTCCCACCTCCACCAAAACTGATGCGCATCGGGGCTCTAGCAATTAGCATACATTCGTTCTCCTACACAGATGCCACAGTCTCCAGGGACAGCGCCTTGTGCCTGTCCTTTGCCCAGAACGGAAATATTTCTTCCAGGACAACTTGCGGTCGCCCTGGAAGAAATCTCGTATTGTTCTCTGAACGGGAATGGAAGAAATCGCATTCCTATCCATATATTACGCTACAGGTTGGCGCATAGCTTCAATTAGTACTTTTGCGACCTCTGGGCGTGAAAATTCGCGCGGTGGAATCTCTCCTGCCTGCAACATCTGGCGCACCTTTGTGCCGCTCAACGTGACATGTTGATCATTACCGTGCGGGCAGGTCTTTGCCGAGGCCATCGAATCGCAGGCGCGGCAGAAGAAGGTGTGGTCGAAGAACATCGGTGTAATGCCAAGCTTCGCCGGGTCGAATTCTGAAAAGATGTGGTGAGCGTCATAGGTGCCGTAGTAGTTGCCCACACCGGCATGGTCGCGCCCAACGATGAAATGCGAGCATCCATAGTTCTTACGCATCAATGCATGGAAGACGGCTTCTCGCGGCCCTGCATAGCGCATGGCGGCGGGAAGGACGCCCAGGACGACGCGGTTCGCCGGATAATAGTTCTCCAGCAGCACTTCATAGCAGCGCATGCGCACATCGGCGGGAATATCGTCGCCCTTGGTATCTCCTACCAGCGGATGCAGGTACAGGCCGTCGACGGTCTCAAGCGCGCACTTCTGGATATATTCATGCGCGCGATGAACAGGATTGCGCGTCTGGAAGCCTACAACACGCTTCCAGCCACGCTCGGCAAAGATCTGGCGCGACTGCGTGGGCGTGAAACGATATTTGGCAAAAGCCTGGTTTTGCAACGCCACAACCCGTACCGGCCCGCCCAGCAGCACATCGCCCTGCTGGTAAAGGACTTTTACGCCGGGATGCGCGTCTTCGGTCGTGCGATAGACCTTGCTGGCCTCGTGCTCCTTATCATAACCAAATTTCTCCTGAATGGTCATGACGGCCTGTAGGGTTCCTTCTGCATTGACCAGCGCTACCTGTGAGCCTTCTTTGAGCGAAGCTGCCTGCTCCGTACTGGTAGCAAGCGTGATCGGCACCGACCATGGCAGGCCATTGCCCAGGTGCATGTCGTTGACGACGCCCAGGTAATCAGCGCGGTTCATAAAGCCGCCGAGGGGGCTGTAAGCGCCGTTGGCCAGCATTTCCAGGTCGGCCAGCTGGCGCGAGCCTACTTCTATGCGCGGCAGGCTTCTTGCGCGCTCCTGCAATTCGGCGCGTTCCTGCTCGCCTGCCATGTTCACTACCAGTTCTCCTCCGTGAGGAGCGATCAATCCATTTATCATACGTTTAACACCTTTTTTCTAGTGAAGTGTGATAACCCTGTCAAACTCTCTAATCTGGTCTCTACAATTTACAGGTAGCCCAGGGCCGCCAGGCGGTCGGTGACGACTTTGGCATCCTCTTCGGGCATCTCTTCCGGTTCCAGATAGCCCAGTTCTTCCAGCTTGGCAAAGATGCGCGTAACGCTCTCTTCAACGGTTTCCTTATCGGTTTCGACGATCAACTCGGGGTTCTCCGGCTCCTCGTAAGGATCATCAACGCCGGTAAAGCCCTTGATCTTGCCTTCGTCGACCAGCTTGTACAGGCCTTTTACGTCGCGCTGGCGGCAAACCTCGATGGGGCATTTGACATACACTTCGACAAAATTGCCGATTTCTTTACGCGCCCATTCGCGTGCCTCGCGATAGGGAGCGATGGCGGCGGAAATACAAATCACGCCATTGCGCGTCAGCAGACTACAAACGAAAGCGATGCGTTTGATATTGGTATCGCGATCCTCGCGGCTAAAGCCAAGGCCCTTGCTCAGGTGCGTGCGCACAATATCGCCGTCCAACACTTCAACGTTGCGACCGCGCTCGCGCAGGCGCTTCTCGATGACATCAGAAAGGGTGCTTTTGCCTGATCCAGAAAGCCCTGTGAACCAGATGGTAAAACCGGTATTTGCCATGTATGTGTTATTCTCCTCTACTTACAAAGCCGATCAATCGGCGGTGGGCGCGATGAATCGGCCCCTACGATATTTCATTTTCGCTCGCACAAGGACATAGTATACCATGCCCCTGCCTGTGTTAAAAAACCTGGCCCTGCATATCGGCAGGGACCGGTACGTCGAGTTGCTTCAGAATAGATGGCGCCATGTCCATCAGCTGGAGGCCAGACAGTTCGCGTCCGCCCGGACCCTCGTGCGCGTCAGGGTCATGCTTAATCACGATACCAAACTGCGCGTGGTTGCAATCGTCTGGCCCGGTATCGTTATCGAAGGTGTAAATTGAACCATGACCAACCGAGCCGACAGAGCGCCAGAAGAGGTCTCCGAAGTAGACGATCAGGTCTGGTGGCACGCCGTTGCACGCCTTGTAGATTTCCTGTGGCTTAAAGACGCGCGTGCCAATATTCGCGCCGGTATGGTCGGGCAGGGCCTCTAATTTCGCCTTCAGTTCGTCGCGCAGCGCCTCAACCTCAGAGGGCTTGACGATGCCCTGCGGTTCGCGCCCTTCGATATTGAGGAAGATACGAGCGTAATAACCGCCGTCTCCCCAGACACGCGTCTTGCTCCAATCGATTTCACACCGGTCGATAGCCGTAAGGGTCGCCGGCTGCGATTTCAGTGTGAGGTAGCCCTCGCGGATGAGCCATTCGTTGACGCAAATGCCACCATCCATCTTCTTAGCGCCATGATCGGAGACAATGTAAACGGTCGTATTTTCCTCATCTATCAGGTCCAGGATTTGCCCAATCTCATTGTCGAGATAGCGATAATAATTATGGATACTCTCGTTATAGATCGGATGCACCTCATATTTGTGGTGCGTGGGATCATGATATTTCCATAAGCCATGGTGAATGCGATCCGTCCCCATCTCCACAAACATGAAGAAATCCCAGTCCTTTTCCGCAATCCACTTTTTGACCAGTTTAAAGCGCTTTTCGGTCATAGTATAGATCTGGCGCAGCAAGTAATCCTTATCCTCAGTACGGAAGTTCGGGACATCTACCAGGTACTCACCCACTGTGGCCGAGATCTCCTGCATCACAGAGGCGGGATACGTATACGGCCGTTCGGGATTAGTGGTAGACGGCGTCAGGAAACAACCGACTTGAATGCCGTTGACCGGCTTGGGAGGATAGGTTTGTGGCACACCGACGGTGATGACTTTTTTACCGGCGCGTGAAAGCACATCCCAGACACGGTCGGTCTTAACCGAGTTGGAATTGGCGAGCGTATTCTTCTCATAAGAATAGTCGCCGCGATTGCGAAAGCCATAGAATCCCAATGTGCCCGGATCCTTGCTCGACATCATCGAACTCCACGCGGGAACGGTGATGGCAGGGATGCAGCTTTCGAGCTTACCCCAGACACCGTTATCCATCACCCGTTTGAAATTCGGCAACTCATCGCGCCATTGCTCAAAAACGAGTTCCGGTGGGGCGCAATCCAGGCCGATCACCAGAACTTTTTTTCGCTTTGTGCCGAGACTCATGCAAATCTGCCTTTCAAAGTATGGTCATTGCCGGGAGGGCGCACCTTGTGGCGCCCTTACAATGATCACTAGATAGCTCCATAAGGGTTGGGCGTTATCATTGCAAGGGCGTACCCTTGTGGGCGCCCCCGATTTCCCCCTCACCTGTGTGGTCATCCTCTGCAGAGGTCCAACAATTTCGAACTGAGCATAACACTACCGACCCTTGAATAGTGTTACTAAGCAGTGAAGAAGTGGTTATGAATTTACATATATCGTTATGCTTACTCAACCACATCTTTCATTGTCTCCAATAAGGATTGTAACAGATGTTGCACTTGATTGGAAGAGTCACGCCCAAAATGGCTATTTTGTACCAATAAAAGCAACATTCGTCACATTCTGATTCCTGGCATGAAAGTGCTGCGGAAATCAGATACGTCACTTCCGGTGTGCTTATTTCGACGTAGACCCAAAAAATCAGTATTGCCTCGTACAATTCATCATCGGCCAGAATCGAGATTGCTTCATGTTGGATAATTCACATGAATTTTGTAAGCTCCGTTATGGCAGTCAAGCCTGTCTCGGGATATAGTACGATATACACAGCTACATCTATCGATACGGCTGCCTGACACGCTTGCCGACCTTGCCGAGGGGGTAGGTGCGATAGGAACATCAAAACGGTAGGGTATCTCAGGTGATACCCTTTACGTGTAACGCAGGATGGCTCCCTTTTTGTTTTGCCTGGTGCCGTCCTTCACTTTTACTCAGTTAGTAGGAAAGGAACAATTAGAATGAGTAGTAAAAAAGTGCGCGTCGCTATTGTCGGAGTGGGCAACTGTGCCAGTTCGCTGGTGCAGGGCGTGCATTATTATCGTGAAGCGCAGGCTGATGATTTTGTGCCCGGCCTCATGCATGTGAATCTGGGCGGCTATCATATAAGCGATATCGAATTCTCCGCGGCATTTGATATTGATGTAAATAAAGTGGGAAAAGATATCAGTGAGGCAATTTATGCTCCGCCAAATAATACGTATCGTTTTGCAGACGTGCCGAAATTAGGAGCAAAGGTCTATCGTGGTATGACTCATGACGGGCTGGGGAAATACCTCTCGAAGGTGATTACCAGGGCACCGAAGCAGACGTCTGATATCGTCAAAATTCTGAATGATACCGGCACGGATGTGGTGATAAACTACCTTCCTGTTGGCTCGGAGACGGCGACGAAATGGTATGTTGAGCAGGTTTTGCAGGCAAAGGTCGGTTTTGTGAACTGTATCCCCGTGTTTATTGCGCGCGAGCAGTACTGGCAAGATCGCTTCAAGGCCGCCAATCTGCCGATGATCGGCGATGATATCAAGAGCCAGGTGGGCGCGACCATCGTGCATCGCATGCTGGCACGCCTGTTCCGCGAGCGTGGTGTGAAGCTGGAGCGCACGATGCAGCTCAACGTAGGCGGCAATACCGACTTCTATAATATGCTGGAGCGCGAGCGGCTCGAATCCAAGAAGATCAGTAAAACAAATGCCGTGACGAGCCAGCTGGATTATGAGCTGGGAGGCGACAATGTGCATATCGGGCCGTCCGACTACGTAGCCTGGCTGACTGACCGTAAATGGGCCTACATTCGCCTGGAGGGACGCACTTTCGGTGACGTGCCTTTGAATATGGAACTGAAGCTGGAAGTATGGGATTCGCCCAATTCAGCCGGTGTGGTCATCGATGCCGTGCGCATGGTGAAGCTGGCGCTGGATCGCGGCATCAGTGGCACACTCGAAGGGCCAAGCGCCTACCTGATGAAATCTCCGCCCATCCAGTATCACGACGACCTGGCGCGCGAAATGACGGAAGCCTTCATCCGGGGCGAGGGCATAGATAAAAAGCAGGAGACCCCGGCGATTGAACTCTCTAATGGCCATAAGTCCGATGCTCCGGTGGATGTGATTCAATAAAAATCAGGTGATTGCAAGTTCCTATCTTCTTGACGCCAATCGGGTGCTTCTTGCGTGCTGAAAGTGTAGCATCCAATTGGGAAAGGAGATAGGAATGGCGACCGTCGATATCCTCTTGCCGACATATAATCGCCTCACATCACTGGTAATGACCCTCTCCGGTGTGGCAGTGCAAACGCTTACCGATCTGAGGGTGATCGTCGCCGACCAGAGCGAGCAACCGGTTGAGCAAGAACAGGTTATTCAAACGCTGCGGCGCGTAATTGAAGCGCGCGGTGGCTCCATCGCATGGCATACACGCCCTCAAATTCACGGCATTGCCGAACAGCGCGATTTTCTCTTGCGGCAGGCGACCGCGGAAGCTGTGCTGTACCTCGATGACGACGTTTTTATGGAACCGTGGGTAGTGGAGCGCCTGCTACAAACGCTGCAAGAGCAACGGTGCGGATTTGTAGGAGCCTTTCCTGCCGGACTATCGCATCGCGACGACGTGCGTCCAGAGCAGCAGATTGTTGAGTATTGGGAAGGGCCGGTGCGGCCGGAAGTAGTCGAGCCGGATTCGCCCCGGTGGGAGCGCTGGCAATTGCATCGCGCCGCCAATCTCTATCACGCCAGTCAATCGTTGCCGCCGGGAGAATTTCGACTGTACAAGGTAGCCTGGATTGCCTCGTGCATTCTCTATGATCGCGCCAAACTATGGGAAGTGGGCGGCTTCTCGTTCTGGCCGCGCCTGCCGCGCTACCACTCGGGCGAGGAGGTGCTGGTGCAAAACCTGCTGATGCGCCGCTGGGGTGGGTGCGCCATCATGCCTTCGGGCACCTATTATACCCAGGTTCCTACGACCGTGCTGAACGACGCGGGCACGGTTGATGGACACGCGCTGGCTCTGCTGCCTGAGATGGTGAAGCGCTATGCGCCGGGACGTATTGAGGCCGGGTCTATATAACTATGAGTAATCCGTTGTTACCAGGGTTATTGCGACGCCTTCCCCAATCTCCGCGTAAAGTCGTGTTACTGCGAGCCTCGCGCATCGGCGATTTCATTTGCGCGACTCCAGCATTCCGTGCGTTGCGCGCCGCGCTACCACAGGCAGAGATCAGCATGATTACACTGCCCATGCTGCGCGACCTGGTCTTGCGCTCGCCGTACCTGGATCGCTTCATCGCCTTCCCCGGCTTTCCCGGCATCGCCGAACAATTTTTTGATGCGCGGCGAACGCTCTCATTCTTCCAGCAGATGCAGGCGGAGCAATTCGACCTCGCGATACAGATGCAAGGGTCAGGGGTCAACTCCAATCCATTTATGTTGCTGATGGGAGCGCGTGCCACCGCGGGATTTATACGCCAGGGTGATAGCGCCGGCAGATTGGATGCAGCTTTCCCCATTCCTGAGCGCTGCCATGAGATACGGCGCATACTGGCGTTGATGACATTTCTCGGCGTGCCAGAGCAGGGCGAGGAGACAGAGTTTCCACTGTGGGCAGAGGATGCCATGGCGGCGGAAATACTGCTGGCAGGAATATCGCAACCATTGATTGGCCTGCACATGGGTGCGCGCGATTTGACGCGGCGCTGGGCATACGAGCGGTTCGCCGCCGTAGCGTTCCAGTTGCAGCGCAGGTACGGTGGAACGATTGTCATCATTGGCGAGGCAGAAGATTGCCCCGCGGGCGAGAAACTGGCCCAGGAATTGCCCGGCTCGTATCGAAACCTGGCGGGAAAGACATCGCTTGCTGAGCTGGGAGCCGTCATTTCACGACTTGCCGTGCTGGTAACGAATGATACGGGGCCTGCCCACATTGCCTATGCATTGAAAACGCCGGTGGTCACGATCTTCGGTAGTGGCGATCCACAAACATACGCGCCGCTATCGCCCGGCCCTTTTCGCCCCTTAGTTTATAAGGTGCCCTGTCGTCCTTGCGGTTATACTGAATGTCCAATCGGCTATCAATGCCTGGAGGGTGTCACGGTACAGCAGGTGGTGGAGGCCGCGGAAGAGGTGATGGCGCGTACATGTTACCATTCAAATACTCGTGACGTATATCCAGTGAAACAGAAGGGAGAATCGAGGTAGAAACATGGAACAGCGAGCGCTGGGAAAAACTGGCCTGCGGGTGCCTGTCGTCGGCATGGGCACCTGGCGTACCTTTGACGTGCGTGGAGCAGCGGCCGAGAGCAATGCGCGCAAAATTGTGGATACAGCGCTGGCAGCGAGCGCGAACTTTTTCGACTCCTCGCCAATGTATGGTGAAGCCGAGCGCGTACTTGGCGGCGCGTTGCAGGGGCGACGAGATCAGGCTATTGTAGCAACCAAAGTCTGGGCGCAGGCTACGAGCGAGGGGCAGAGGCAGATACAATACGCGCTCAAAGTCTTTGGTGGTCATGTCGATCTCTACCAGGTACACAATCTTGTCAACTGGCGCGAGTATCTGCCTATACTGGAGCGTCTGCGCGACGCGGGTCAGATAAAAGCCATAGGCGCTACCCACTACAGCAGTTCCTCGTTTCCAGAATTACGCCAGGTAATGCAGACGGGCCGCATTACCGCTATACAAATACCCTACAATCCTGTGCAGCGTGAGGTTGAGCGCGAAATTCTGCCGCTTGCGCATGATCTTGGCCTGGGCGTCGTCGTGATGCGGCCATTCGCGGAGGGTCAATTGACGCGCTACAGCCCCCCGGAGCGCGACCTGGAACCACTGAAAAGCTTCGGCGTGACGACCTGGGGGCAGGTATTGCTGAAATGGGTATTAAGCGATCCACGCTGCCACGTCGCTATTCCCGCCACTCGCCGTGCCGGGCGCATGCAGGAGAACGCAGCCGCCGGCGAGCCACCATGGTTTGGACCGGATGAGCGCGCCTATGTGCAGCGACTGGCAGGATATTGAGATGAGAAAGTAAAGAACTTCTCATTTATGCCGGCAGTAAAAAACTGGAACACCTGGCTTGAACCCCGGCGCCTCCGGGTATTCTAAAAAAGGATAGCTGTATCGTATAATCTGAGCAGGGGATTGTGATTTTCGATAGATAGGGGTGATCAAGAAAATATTCTGGCAGTTGCTATCCAACAGGAGGTAGCCCTATGCTTACAACCATCATACAAATTATTCTCACCCTGCTCTTCGCATTCCTGGTGCCTATTCTGAGCGCGATGGTCATCAACTACCTGGAGCGCAAGATCATGGCATGGATGCAGGACCGCATTGGACTGCTGCACACAGGTCCCCAGGGCAGCATGCAACTGGTTGCCGATGTCGGTAAGATGCTGCTGAAAGAAGACGTAAACGCGGCAAAGACCGATAAGTATGTCTTCTTACTTGCTCCATCCGTTTTCATTGCTCCTATGATCGCCTCATTCGCCGTGCTGCCTTTCTCGCCGTTCATCGGCCTCCCTGGGACAGCGCTGGCAACCGGCATCGTATACCTGGTAGCGATGAGTTCACTTGATGTGATCGGCGTTGTAATGGCCGGTTGGGGTTCCAATAACAAGTACTCTCTAATTGGCGGACTCCGGTCCGCTGCGCAAATGATCTCCTATGAACTGCCACTGGTGCTGGCGCTGGTGGGAGTAATCATGTTGACGAGCGTGCTGGCGGGTTCTGCCGGATATCTGGGGAGCGCGAATATCGGCACCATCTCCATCCGGGAGATCATGAATTTTCAGAATGCTTCCGCGTGGCCGGGTCAGGGCATACCATTCTTCGATTTCCTCTTCAAGGGGAATACGCCCTGGGCCTGGTTCATCCTGGTGCAGCCTTTGATGTTGCTCATCTATTATATCTGCGGACTGGCTGAGACGAACCGCTCACCTTTTGATTTGCCGGAGGCAGAATCAGAACTGGTTGCCGGCTATCTCACCGAGTATAGCGGCATTCGCTGGGGACTCTTCTTCCTGGGCGAATATGGCAATATGACAATTGTCTCGGCGATTACGACTTCGCTGTTCCTGGGCGGCTGGGCCGGTCCGGGCGTTGGCTACCTGACGGCTCCTGGAATGGCCTTCGGATGGGTCTTGCTAGGGAATATACTGGGATTCATCTACTTCATGCTCAAGGTCTACCTGCTCTGCAGCGTATTCATCTGGGTGCGCGGCACGCTGCCCCGGTTGCGTTCCGACCAGTTGATGCAATTTGCCTGGCTGATCCTTATCCCGGCAACGTTGGGTAACATCGTGCTCACGGCAATCCTCTACCTTGTAGTGAGCAGTCTGGGGCTATCAAATGTGATATTCCTGGTGATAGTGGGCGCAATTAACTGGCTGTTACTCTTTGGTTTCATCCGGCTGGTGGCTCGTGCGACTGTGAACTCGACGCGGCATGCGCAGGCCCCGGCAATGCACGCAACCGCGTTGCGGCGAGTCGCTGCACAGTTGCCGGAACATGTTGAGACAGCATGAGGACAACTACTGGTACATCACCATCAATGGTGGAGGGTCCAGCGCCAGCACATCCTGTGGCGTCATCAACGGCTTGTCCAGATTATAGAACAGTTTGAAGCCGGGGTACTGGATCAACTGATCCTTATCGAAGATCTGGTAATCGTCGATTTTTTCACCGGGAGTTCCGAAGCCGTCGACGCTCGTGACAATCTCTACACCCGGCTGGATGCGAATTTTCTGCCAGTCTGGCAGCATCGATTCGCGGAACTGGTGAATGATCAGTATCTTTGTCGGCAGGTGCTGCGTTTCGACGAGATTGGAGAGCTGGTCAATCACCCAGTTGATCTCAGAGGCGTACATACGGCCAAATTCCACGCCGGGGATATCGCCGGGAGCCATATCGAATTCGGGGTCGAGCGATAAATCAACTCCAGGCCTCTCAAGATAGGGCCAGACGTTCGTGACTTCCTTCTGAACCGTGCTGTGCCCAATTTGCATATCAAAGAAAAAGAGGGACTGGTTGGCGTTGGCGAGGTCGATATAGTGTTCGATGGAATCATCAGGCATGCGATAGGTCCAGGAGCCATCGGCCATCGGTACCGGCTGTGCCACAGGTGATACGTAATCAAGCCCTGTTACGACGGGATGCGTAGGGTCGAGGTCGGCGTAGACCTGCGCCTGCTGCCGCAGCCGCGCAATTAGATCATCATCTGAATAGGCGCCGATTGGACCCATAGCCGAAGATAGGGGATTGCCATAATAGAGCACCAAGCGATTGGTGGGCAGCGATACCCGCCACATCCAGCCATTGGGACCCTGTGCCTTGCGCTGTAAGGCAAGCTCGGCTTCGGCATTCTGGTCTGCTAGCGCCGGGTCAGTATTAGTTATCGCCGTCGGAGAAGGATCTGGCGTACCAGTCTTTATAGCCTGTTTCTGTGGTGATGCCTGTCCAACCCCTGCACAGCTGGAGAGAAATAATAGCCCGGTAATAAGCAGTACTGGCAGCCAGGTCAGTTGCCCTTTTGCCACCTTAAACGTAGATTGACACCTATTCATAAATATTTTTACCCCTTGCTTGCTCTTCTCGGGTTTACTCAGTTGTTGTTCATGCTTTGCCACACCGTAATACTATATCTCATATTATTCTTAAACGGTCAAGATCGACATTTGTCAATACATAAGCCTCGAACATAACGAGGCCCAGGCATTTCGACGCCTGGGCCTCGTTGTGTTGAATGAATTCGTCTAGTACTAACTGCCGGGCTGCAGTTCGCCTAATTTGACATTGATGGTTTTTTGCTGGCTGCCGCGATAGATGTGAACGGCAACGGTATCGCCGGGATTGTGGTTGGCAAGTACGCTGCCGAGCGTGTTGGTATCGGTTATCTGGGTGTTATCGATTCCCACGATCACATCGCCAGCCTGCAGGCCTGCCGAGGCCGCGGCTCCGCCGGAAACGACATTGACAATCAACGCACCTGAATTGACGGACAGGTTATCCTGGGCGGCCAGTGTTGGATCGACGCTTACCACCTCTACACCGAGAGCTGCCCGACCGGTGTGCGTCACATGCCCGGTGGCGATAATCTGCGGCGCGATGAAACTGACGCGGTTGGATGGAATAGCAAATCCAATGCCGTTGGCAGGAGTGTTAAACTCTGGATCAACCAGTGTAAGCGTTGGGATACCGATCAAGTTTCCCTGCATATCTACCAGCGCGCCGCCGCTATTGCCCGGATTGATCGGAGCATCGGTTTGAATAGCGTTTGGAATGGTTGAACCGCCCTGCCCTTCGCTTACGGTGCGATTAAGGGCGCTGATAATACCATTGGTCACGGATTCGGTAATCCCCAGCGGGTTGCCAATCACGAGTACGTCCTGCCCTACCTGCAACTTTGAGGAATCGCCAATGGTTGCCACCGCCATATTCGCCGGAGGATTGATTTTAATAATCGCCAGGTCATCGGCGGGATCGGTGCCGGTTAGCTGGGCAGTGAGCTTCTTGCCATTGGAGAGAACGACCTGAATGCTCTGCGCGCTTGAAACGACGTGATTATTGGTGACAATATATCCCCGGCGGTCGATAATCACGCCGGAGCCAATCGCGCCACCATTGGGGGTAGTGACATTCACCTGCACGACGGCAGGCTCTACTTTCGCGATCACCGCTTCGCGCACGGCCTCAATATTGTTGCCGGTAAGCGCCGGGACGGTGGCTGCCGGCGTAGCGCCCGGTTCCAATGTTCCCGTGCTTCCGGTGCCAGGAGCAGCGCTTGTTCTGCCAAATTGCCAGCCAGCAAACAGGCCAATGCCAAAGATAAGGATCAGCAGAACTACCAGGAGCAGGATAGCCCCGGCGCGTGCCCCACCCGAGCGCCTGGGCCGCGGACTATTGGGCCCCGTCATAGCAGGCCCCGGCATTTGTCCAGGTTGAGTCGAGTAGTTGTTTGGGGCTTGCCACGTCCCCGAAGGCACCTGGCCGGACGGCTGTTGTGGCTGTGGTGGTCGCGATGTAGATTCATACCAGGACGGCGATTGCCAGCCTGCTGTCTGATCGGGAGTCCAGCCCTGTCCCTGGCCGGATGAATGCTCGCCCGCTACCTGTCCTTGCTCCGCATTACCTGGGTTATTTGCCTTGCCCGCATTATCCGAATAGGGTACCGGTTCTTCATGATCTTCATATGGATCGCGCATCATAATGAACCTCCATAACTTTCTTAAAAAGTATGATAACGACTGTTTTTAACACGCATTTATTGCATCTGCGTATACTGTATCTCACCTTTTTGAGAATTCTAACAGGAAAATGTAAAATCTTTGTAAGGGTACATCTTACTCGTCCATCGCGCAGGTCTTACAAAAACTTTACAATTTCTGAGAGCCTTCTTGATATTTTA
The DNA here is from genome assembly GCA_035653615.1 of Ktedonobacteraceae bacterium. Lineage (NCBI taxonomy): Bacteria > Bacillati > Chloroflexota > Ktedonobacteria > Ktedonobacterales > Ktedonobacteraceae > Ktedonobacteraceae bacterium. Next base: position 46,684 of record DASRBN010000003.1, read on the forward strand.
GCTGTATGCTGTAGAATGTGCAGTATGGAGAGTTGGTCACAGGCTCTCCTGCTGCAAGAGCCTTTCCCTTTATCTATCCAATAGAGAGGGAACGCTACAACCGGCAAGGTGGATGAGCGTGATGGGTGAGCTTCAGAGTCAATGGCCCGGCAGGAATTATCTTTAAACGAATAGATACATGAAAATACTTATTATCGAAGATGAAGCAAATATCGCCCAGGTGCTGCGACTGTACCTGGAGCAGGCAAATTATACCGTGCTGGTCGCAAGCGATGGGGTGGCTGGCCTGGAATTGCACGCGCGCGAACATCCTGACCTTGTTATCCTCGACCTGATGTTGCCCGCGCTCGACGGCATGGAAGTCTGCCGCCGCATACGCGCCTGGGCCAATACCCCTATTCTGATGCTCACGGCGCGCCAGGGCGAAGAGGATCGCATCGCCGGCCTGGAGCTTGGAGCAGATGATTACCTGGTGAAACCATTCAGCCCTCGCGAGGTAGTGAGCCGCGTTAAGGCCATCCTGCGCAGGACGGCCGTCCAGGTGCCCGCTATGAGCGGTGCGAGCGAAAATGGGGCCGCCGCTCCTGATAAAGGCAAGATAGCAGAGTCCGGGGAGCACCTGCATTTCGGCGGCCTGCATATCAATGTTCCCGCGCGTCGCGTCGAGGTCAGAGGGCAGGATGTGCCGCTGACGGCCAAGGAATTTGATTTGCTGGTAACCCTTGCCTCCTCACCGGATCGCGTCTTTACCCGCGAATCATTGCTGGATCAGATCTGGGGCTACACCTATCTGGGCGATGGCCGCACGGTCGATGTGCATGTCGGCACTTTGCGTAAGAAAATAGAGGGAGCAGCCGGTAGTGAGGCGGCCCATATGATCAAAACGGTCTGGGGGGTGGGCTACAAATTTGTGCCTGAGGGCTAGCCATGCTGGAACGCTTCTCTTTCCCCTCGCTGGGTCTACGTACAAAACTCGCGCTAAGTTATCTCGCCGTCGCCCTTAGCGCTATCCTTGTCCTCGTAATTGTGGTTTCAATTGCCGTCCAGAACTACTTTTATACAGCGCAGCGCGATCAACTACGCTCAAGCGCCGAATCTTACGCGCAGCAAATCGGCCAGCTTTACCAGCGTGATGGAAGCAACTGGAGCAATGTGCCACCAATCGATCTCTACGGCCCTGACCTCTTTATCGTCATCGATCAAAGCGGTAATGCTCACAGCGGGCGTTCATTTCACGAAGTAGCCCAGGAAGATTTTCCTGCTATCAATCAGGCGTTGGAGCAGGCGCTGCAGGGCCATGAAATGGAAGGCAGCCTGCAAGGTTCTGCCGGTGATAGCAATGCTTTTTCAGGCCCATACATCAGCGTACCAATTTATGATAATGGGCAAACCAATGGCCACATTGTTGGCGCTTTACTACTCGCCGAGCCAAATCAATATCCCAGGGGCTTTTCGCCGTATGAGTTTCTGGCGAATGTCGACCAGATCATCCTGATCGCGGGCGCGGTGATTGCCGTGGGCGCGGTAATCTTTAGCCTGCTGCTGGCACGCCGCCTGGCTTCGCCGCTCGTATCGCTCACAGCTGCCGCCGAGCAGATGAAAAACGGCGACTATTCACAACGAGTAGAGCCGCCAAAATCCCAGGATGAAATAGGGGCGCTGGCATCGTCTTTTAACGCGATGGCGGCCAGGATCGAGGCCGATGTCAACGAATTGCGCCGCCAGGAGCAGGTGCGCCGCGATCTCGTCGCCAATATCGCCCACGATCTCATCACTCCCCTGACGGCCATCCAGGGCTTCAGCGAAGCATTGGCCGACGATGTGATTGCCGATCCCAAATCGCGGCAGGAGACGGCGCAGCTGATTGGCCGCGAGGTGCAGCGCCTGCGCCGCATGGTAAGAGATATGCAGCAAATGTCATCGCTCGAAACGGGCCGTGTCTCGCTGGATATCGCGCCACTGAACCTGCAATCGCTGGTCGATGAAACACTGGCCGTTATCGGTCCCGAGTGCGAGCAGGCAGGCATCGCGGTCTATAACGAGATTGCTCCGACAACTCCACCGGTGCTCGCGGACAGCGACCGCATCACGCAGGTGCTGCTCAACCTGCTGGACAACGCGCGCCGCCACACTCCATCCGGCGGCAAGATCATCATCGGCGCCAGCATCGACGCATCGGAGCCGTCCCGGCAGCAGGGAACGCCCGCGGGCCATTCGCGATGGCTCACCATATGGGTGAGCGACACAGGAGTCGGCATCGGTCCCGTAGACCTGCCCTACATCTTTGACCGTTTCTTCCGCATCGACCGTTCGCGCACCGGCTCAAGCGGCGGTGGAAGTGGCCTCGGCCTCTCCATCGTCAAGGCGATCATCACCGCGCACGGGGGAACAATCTGGGCCGAAAGCACGCCCGGCATGGGCACTCGTATCTCGTTTACGCTGCCCATCGCCATCAAACAGCCGCAGAATCAGGAGCAGAACGCTGCCGTTGATCTAAAGCCGTGAGGCAGAGATGTGGAGGCGAAAAATCGCCGATTTTTCGCCTCCACATCTCTGCCTCACGATCTTACGCCTACCAGCGTCCTCAGAAAACACATACCGCAGAACGATTCGTCGCGAATCTCCTTTTGCGCCTCCGCGAAAACTGCCTCGAACTCCTCTGCTGTTGTCACTTTTGCTTGTAACAGGAAAGGCAGTACCTGGTTGCCAGAGACGAATGCCTGGCGCGCAAACACCTCGTGACCCGTTGTGCCGACCGATACTTCGAGCGCGTAGGCTCTGTCCTGCGCGATGCGAAACCCGGCATCGCGCAGCCAGCGGCCCATGCGCGGTGTAATGCCCAGCGAGTAGCCAGGCACGAACGCTCGTCCCGTCGCCTGCAACGCTTGCAACACCAATATGGACAGGCGCTGGCACGCGGGACTGGTAGTGATAGGCAATTCCGCTTCAGTCCACACGAAAAAGCCTCCTGGCCGGCATAGGTGAGCCAGAGAATGAATCAACGACGGAAACGCTTGCACCGTCACATCACCCAGCAAGAAACGCATGTGAATGAGATCAAAGGAACCGGGCGCAAACATTTCACCGCGGAGATGATGCATATCCTGCACCATATAGCTGATATTCGATATATGTCCAAAAACATACCGCCGGGCCTGGTCGATGAAGTAGGAACTTTTATCGATCCCGACAACCCGCATATCGGGATGCCGCCACGCCATCTCGTAGGCCCACGCGCCAACGCCGCAGCCCACGTCGAGAACCTGGCGAACGCGAGAGAGATCAAGCCCGGATGGCAAAACGTCACCCATCAATTCGGTCAAACGCCGGTGTTGCAGCATCAAACGCGCCACCTCGGCCTCGTTCTCCATGAAAAAAGGCACGGAGCTATTTGCGAGCCGCTTTTGATTCTCCTCAGGAGGAGGAGTAGAAGCATTTGTGTTCATAACAACTATTCCCAAAAAGTATTGTTTTTCTGCCAGGGAATCGGCAGATTATGTTCATGAAGAGATTATAACAAATTGCCTATGTCTTTTTCAATAACTTCCGAATTACAATTGTATCTTTACATAAAATGACTTACGTCTTTACAGTATGTCCATGAAAGAAGATAGAGAGAATATTAATAGACGAGACTTCGTGACGACGAACGAGGCTGCCGAAATGCTCGGCCTTTCCTACTATACCGTCTACGAATATATTCGTGAGAAACGGCTAGTCGCGGAGATTGTCGGTGGCATCTACATGATCCCCAAAAAGGCGGTTGAGGAATTTCGTCCCAGGCCGACCGGTCGTACCCGCACGAAGCCACCCGCCTGGCGTTCTTATCGGGCCGGAGCCAAAGTGCGTGCTATGGATATTCAGGTGCGCGCCCACGAGGGCCAGCAGCAGCGCTTGATAGAGAAACTGAAGGCCATGCAGGAAAACCAGCAATACCTCTTTCCCGGCACCATGCAGCGCTACATCTTCGCGGACGACGCCGATCCCCTCAATGTGACCATCACGCTGATCTGGAAAGATACCGAAATGCCCGACGAGTCCGTAGTCCAGGATGAACTGAAAGGCTTCAGACAGGAATTAGCGGACGTGCTGGATTGGGAGACGGCGCAGTATCGGACGAAGCAGGCGATTATTCATACATGAACTACTTCTACATCCCGAATCCATAAGAAGCCGCTCCCAGCAGCGCGATATCGGGATTGAGAATGACATGCACCGGCACCTCAGACATCATGTGGGTGAAACGTCCCTTGTGCTGGAACGCTTGCATGAAACGCTTTTCATGTAGATAAGGGAGGATGCGTGGTGGGATGCCGCCGCCGATGTAGACGCCGCCGTTGGCCAGCACTTTCAGCATGAGGTTGCCTGCCTCCGCGCCTAGAATGGCTACAAATGTATTGAGGGTGGCCGTGCAGAGTTCGCAATCCAGGTCGGGATCGAGAGCCGTGTTCATAATGATCAGTGTGCGATCTCTGGCCCCTGCCAGGCGTTCGGCCATCCAGCCTGGCTCTTCCGCGTAGCCGCTATCTTTGAGGTAATCATAAATATTTGGTATGCCCTTGCCTGAACAGACACGCTCGTAACTGACATGGGGGAAACGCTGCATAACGTAACGGAGCAGTTCGAGTTCGAAGAGGTTAGTAGGCGCGAAATCGGCATGCCCACCCTCCGAGTTGTGCGCCTGGTACGCCGTTCCGTTCCAGGTAAGATAGGCTTCGCCCAGCCCTGTGCCGGGCGCGATTACGGCCAATGTGCCATGCGGAACCGGCTGGCCCACGTTGATCGTATCGAGGTCGCTTGCCTCGAGAAAAGGCACGGCATGAGCGATGGATTCCAGGTCATTCAGCAGTTTGACGGTGGGAATATTGAGGTCCTGCGCTAGCTGGCTCTCTTTCATAACCCAGGAGAGATTGGTAATCGTGGCCGCGCCTTCGACGACGGGTCCCGCTACACCGAAGCAGGCCTGCTCTATTTTGAAATCGTGCTTTGCCAGGAACTTACGCGCAGCTACTTCCAGGCCGGTATAGTCTGCGCTGGGGAATATTTCCTCGGCGAGGGGTACGCGCCATCCTTGCTCTTGCGAAAAGACCGCGAGCTTTGTCTTCGTGCCACCGATATCACCGGCAAGTAACATGAAAAGGCTTCTCCTTCATTTATACGTAATGTGATATACAGATAGGTTTCTTCTTCCCTGGAAAATGGCCAGCAATTAGCAATGATACGTGCATGGGTGCTACCTATCATATAGATAATTCAATGTTACCCGCAATGTGAAGGTGTTCGCAAGGGAAAATAACTGGCGATTACCCAGAAGCCTGCCAGAGATGCTGAACGCAGTGAAGCATCTCCGGCGCGAAATCCTCTTACTCCACCACGACACTCATCAATCCTGGATTGCCCACTTGCTCCTCCTTGAACATGTTGCGCACGATGACGGCCCAGTGCTGCCCATTCTCCCTGGCCTGCTCGCGGTCCGAGATGCCGAGCCAGCGCAGGAGATTTTGCTCCGCTTCTGCATCTTTTAGCTGCGGCAAGCTGGTTGGGCTGATGGCAGCTAATGGTACGCGCAGTTCGTTTTTCTCGCAGAAATCCAGGCTGAAGCGTTTGACCTGGCCGCCACCAGCAATACGTGCCAGCGCGTCTGGGAGACAGACGTGCGCGATCAGGCCCGGCTCGTAACGCGGTACGCTGATGACGAGGTCAAGCGCGTCACCGGCCTTGAAGTGATCCTGCGCATGACCGCCGCGCTCCAGGCGAACCTTCACGGGCAAGCTGCTTTTGAAGGCGCTCCAGTCTTCAATGAACTCCGAGGTCACTTCCGCGGCTATAACCCCTTGCGTGCAGCGCAATGTCTCAACTTTGCCGCTGGAAGCCAGGGCCTCCGCCAGTGACATCTCCTGCCCATTGAGTTGCACGCGTCCGCCCTCGGCAGCGGACACGATACCTGACTCGCGCAGGCCCAGCATCAGGGCCAGGCATGCTGCCGTGTCTACCGTACTGTAGAGCCGTCCTTCCGCGTTCAACTGGCCGGTGAGGTAGTTGGTGGCTGCGATAACTTTTGGCAGATCGCTCGCCTCTTTTGTGGCAAGCAGGGCCGCCGCTGCGTAGGCGGTTTCCGCGCGTGTCGAAACGGCCATGCCGAAGAATTGCGGCATCGAACGGTCTGACTGCATTTCTACGTATGTCTGGCCGTTATGCTCGGTGAGACGCGAACGCACGTATGCCGCCGCGTCATCCCTATCTTTCTGCGAGCTACTCTTCGTGAGAATCTGGTACGCGGACTGGCAATCGCTGATCTTTTCCGGTGGATTCTCGATCTTGTAGTAGCTCGCCGCGTCCAGCGCCATGGCTGCGATATCGTCAAGCATTTCGCGCAGCGCCTGCTGTTTAATGCCCGCCTGGTCAGCTGATGGCAGCTTGAGCAGATTTTTCACGGCCATCGGCGCGTAGTGCGTATCGGGCTTGCGCGAGCCGCCCTCCTCCGGCGGGTAGAAGCAGAAACCGTGTTTCGGCAGGTACATGCTCTTGAGGCGTTTATACCAGATCGGAATGGCGGCCTCGTATTCGCGAGCGACTTCAACATGTTCCATGTTGACGATATAGCCCGTGAACATGGCGAAGAGTTTGGTGGAGGTTTGCTCGACGCAGCCAAAAGGATACATCGCCGCGCCCTCCACGATGACCTGGAACGGCGCATCGAGTCCAGGCAGAGGCCGAATCTCCAGCACGCGTGGTTCGCGGGCAGTGACCTCTTCACCCGGAGTCAGGATGTGCAGGTGGCGCACAATATGGCGCAATTTTCCCGGTTCGGTGACATAGCGCTCGCTGGCATCGATGCCACCCTTGCGCGCATCACGTACTGTTGCCGTAATTGCCCCAGGCTTCACCGGAAAACGCACCACGGAGCCGGATGGAATGGGTAGGCCGGGCGTGACCGCCTCACCATTCTCAAAAAACAGCGGGACGACCTCATTATCATGCCGCACTTCGACGATGGCACCGCCGGATGCCGCCCCAACATCGAGCCTGCCCAATACAGGGTCGCCTGGGCGCACAAAAGGCGAGATGGTCAGCTCTCCGTAAACTGGTTGCACAGTATCAAGCGTGGTCTCAACTCGCTGCCAGTCCAGGCTATCGGGCGCAAGGGCAAAAGCCTCGATGCTGTAGCGCGTCATGCTATCCCCCAGCTTTACCTCAACGCTCGTTTCTCCCTGTACCTTTACGATGTTGTTGTAGACAATCTCAGCAAATTGCAGCCGTAGCTGGGGCATTGCCTGGATCGTCTGAACGGGCGATGCGACGGCGACATTTGAGGTGGCCTGGGCAGTGGACGGCATAAATTGCCCCTCATTGGGTAATGCTGCCGCGGGGGGAAGGGGTCGAGCCGCGGCAGTGAATTGAGGTGCGATGACGGTTTGATCCAGGGGCATAGCCGCTACCAGGGGACGCACACCTCCCCCGTTGGCGGTGCGATACATGATACGTCTCGGCCCCACTTCTGACAGTTTGCGCTCGACGGCACCGGTACGCGCCTGATCGCGCCATTGTGTGAGGTTTTGCTTGATGCGAGCGGCCAGTTCTACCTGTGGGTCTCCGGGAGCAACCAGGCGCTGATCCTTTACGATCAATTGCACCGGTATAACGCTACCGGCTTTGCCTGTTTTGAGCGTGATATGAATGCGCGCCCCGGGCTTCGCCTCTTTGGGAGCCTCGCAATGCAGGTGAATGGTAGATGGTCGCAGCACGCTGCACCAGCCCTCCCAGGCCTTACCTTCGATGAACGCTCCCAGCAGCACGATGCCATAAGGTATGGGGATGGGCAAATGCAGGCTCTTTTCCGCCTGCACATGCCTGTACAGGTGTTCCTCGCTGGTTCCGCGCGCGGGATCGACCACCACCACGCGCAGCAATTCAGCGTCGACACGCGCGGTAATTTCGACCTCGCTGCCAACCACGCGCTGCACCAGGAATGGCTCGGTGTTACTGCCGCCGCGCGAGATGTAGATGCCGCGGCAGGGATTCGATTGCGCCGAGGGCAACAGGCTGATCTCGCGTATCTCGCCCAGTTCGCTAATGACCAGGGTTTCGCGCCGGGCCTGCTCCGATCCCTTCAGGGCGACGGTGGCCGTGCGTTCTCCTGCGAAAATGTTCAGGGTATAGGGTCCGGCGCCGGTCAGCTTCACCACGCCCCGGCACAGGCCTTCGCGATTGCAGGTCAGTTTCTCGCGATTACCGGCCCGCTGCCCTCGCTCCTGCAATTCCACCTCTAGCGGGCCGCTGTAGGGCTGTCCAAAAGCAGTGACTTTCAGCACGTAGCGCAGTGTATTGCCACTCAAATTCTGCTCGGTCAACTCCGCGTTCAAGGGCGCTAATCGATACTCCGCGACCTCAAAATGGCAGAGGTCGCTATCCATGCCCTCGAGATCGGCTTCGTATCTGCCCTCCGGCAAGCCTTGCATCGACCAGAGGCAAAGCCCGAACTCATCCAGTGTGAATGGGTAGGTGGCATAGGGATTGCCGTTCAAACGCAGTGCCAGCTTCATACCGGCTTTGGGATGCTGCGGCGCGGTAATGAGCAGGCGCACAGTATCACGATTGGCTGCGTAGAGCGCCTTATCGCTTGTGAGCGCGACCAGTTCCGGGCGCGGCACAGGCGAAGCCGCGATAGTTGCTCCTGGCAGCGCTATCTCGTCCTTTCCCCGGAAGAGAATCGCAGCCTGCGCCTCGCCCTGCTGGACGCCAGAGCTGGCCAGGACACGATCCATACCTGAACGAGCAAGCCAGTTCGCCTTGAGGAAGACAAACCATTTGCCTACCAGTGCGGCATCTCCAAGTCTTTCAACCAGCGCATAATCGGTAATATGTACAGAGGAATCATGGTCTACCTGTGGTGTTTGTGGTATCATCTCAATCCCTTTCGTCTTCGCGAATGTCGTGCGTTTTGTCAAAAATCCATGACCGGTCCGTATGTTATTATGTACGTCACCTGCTGGGAGCAGTTGTACTGTTCCAGAAAAATGATGAAAGCATGTCCATTATGTTGTCGGATTTACCTTACACTATGTTTGCCAAAAGCACAAGGGAGAATAGCAGGGATGAGGTGCCTTACAGCGTATAGTATAATAGACGAAATGCCAACACATTTCCATTTTTACGATTGAAGCGCCCGCAGGATAGCGGCAGCTACTAATCCTGCTATGCGATGGCTTGATATGCCCGCGTATCCTGTACAGAAGGAAAGATAACGAATGGTTCTGCATAAAGTGAAGCTAACATTTGTGTGTATCATTGCGCTGCTTCTCTTGCTGACTGCTTGCGCTCCGCCGGGCGGCAGTAGCGATGCGGGAACAACGCCTACACCGCGTGTTGTAAAGACGCCGACAGCTGCTGCCTCGCCCACCAGCACAACCGCCGATATCTGCCCGGGCCAGTTGCGTTCTATCCCCAATTGCTTTACCCCTCATGCTCTACGCGTAGCCTATGGCATGGAGACCCTCACGGAGCAGGGATTTACCGGTAAGGGACAGACGGTCGTTGACATTGTCTCGTTTGGCAGCCCGACCTTGCAGCAAGACATGAATGTATTTGATCAGCAGTTTGGCCTGCCCTCGATCAACGTTCAGGTGCTATCCCCAATCGGCACCAAACCGTTTGATCCCAACAATCAAGATATGGTGGGCTGGGCGGTTGAGACGGAACTGGATGTGCAGATCATTCACGCTATGGCCCCGGATGCGGGTATTGTTGTGCTGACCAGCCCGGTTGACGAAACGGAGGGCACTATTGGCCTGCCTCAATTCCTCCAGTTGGAGCAATACGCCGTCTCGCATCACCTGGGCCAGATTTTTTCGCAGAGCTTTGTAGCGACGGAGGTCACGCTTACCGATAGCGCCGGGCAAAAGCTGGTCAAGCAATTTGCCGACTTTTATCAGCAGGCTACGACACAGCAGGGATGGACAATCGTCTCGGGTTCGGGCGATCATGGCGCCACCGATTACTCGAATATTGCCGCCACGCAATTTTCGCCCACTCCCACCGTCGATTTCCCGGCGGATGTCCCCTGGGTAACTGCCGTGGGAGGCACAAGGCTTCAGCGGAACGGCAATGGTTTTACTGAAACGGCCTGGCCCGATAGTGGTGGTGGTATCAGCAAGTTCTTTGGTGAACCGGATTACCAGAAGAGCCTGCCTGCCGCAGTTCAGGGACAATTGAATGGTCATCGTGGTCTACCGGATGTAGCAGCTGATGCCGATCCCGCGACCGGCATGGCCTTTTATATCGGTGGGCAGTGGCAGCAGGTGGGAGGCACCAGCGCGAGTACGCCGCTCTGGGCGGGAATTATCGCCGTGGCTGATCAAATGGCCGGCCATCCCCTCGGCTTCATCAATCCTGGTATCTATAAAGTGGCTACCTCGCCCAGTGTGCAGCAGGATTTCCGCGATATCACTATTGGCAATAACAGTTTCTCACAGGGACAGGCCAGGGTTACCGGATTCGATGCGGTCCCGGGCTGGGACCCTGTTACCGGCTGGGGCGCGCCCAATGCGCAAAAACTGCTGCCGGATTTGATTGCCGCCTTAAAATAAGGAAACATCTCACAGAGACTGAAGGAGAACACAAGGAATGATGCAGAAAAATAGATTGTTCGCGCCTGTAGTGGTCCTGTTGCTACTCCTGATTTCAGCATGCGCGCCATTGGGAGGCAATACAGCAGCAGGTACGCCTACCCCCAGACCCACAAGGCAAGCGGTGAAAACCGGGAGTCCCACGCAGACTCCCGATGACACGATTACCGAGACATGCCCCGCGACCATTTTTAGCTCGCCAACTTGCCAGACTCCTCAGTCCTTGCGCGTTGCTTATGGAGTGGAATCGCTCATCCAGCGCGGTTATACCGGGAAGGGACAGACGGTGGTCGATATTGTTTCCTTTGGCAGTCCGACCTTGCAGCAAGATATGGATGTGTTCGATAAGCAATTTGGCCTGCCACCAATAACGATCAAGGTCATTTCGCCGATCAATGAACCGCCCTATGACCCCAACGGCGACCGCGGCGGCTGGGCGCTCGAAACCGAACTGGACGTAGAGATCATTCATGCCATCGCTCCCGGCGCCGGAATCGTTGTGCTGGTGAGTCCCGTTGCTGAAACGGAGGGCACCGTTGGCCTACCCGAATTTCTGCAACTTGAGCAATACGCCCTCGATCATCACCTGGGTAACATCGTCTCACAGAGCTGGGGCGCATCCGAGGTGACATTGAAAGACTCCGCGGGGCAACAGGAGATACACAAATGGGATGCATTCTTCAAGCAGGCTACCACCCAGGAGGGAATCAGCTTCTTCTCCGCTTCCGGCGATAATGGGGCCACCGATTATACCGACCTTCAGGCATCGAAACTCTCGCCTACTCCGACAACCAGCTTCCCAGCCGACGATCCATGGGTTACCAGCGTTGGTGGAACGGCGTTGGATAGTTCTGGAGAAACCGCCTGGCATATGAGCGGCGGCGGGTTTAGCTCATTTTTCCCGGAACCCTCATTCCAGCAGACATTGCCGTCTGGCGACCAGGGCGAACTGAACCACCGGCGCGGTGTTCCTGATGTAGCCGCCGACGCCGATCCCAACACGGGGCTGGCGATCTATACTGCCGGTCATTGGGACCTGGGCGGCGGCACCAGTGCCAGCACGCCTCTGTGGGCCGCCATCATGGCAATAGGCGATCAGATGGCGGGTCATCCGCTGGGTTACATCAATCCTACGCTCTACAAGCTGGCCGAATCCGGCAGCTACACGCAGGATTTCCACGACATTACGTCGGGCAACAATTCGGTCAGTAATAGTCAGGTGGATGTGCAGGGCTATAATGCCCTCCAGGGCTGGGACCCCATCACAGGCTGGGGCTCGCCCAACGCCGAAAAATTACTGCCCGCCCTCATTGCAGCCATGAACGGAGGAACCGCTTAGCAAAACACTGGATTTTTGGAGCAAGCAGAAGTATAATTGATACGAAGCGCATATATTGTGAGTGATGCGATATCTTCAGAAAAATGGATTTCGTATCATGCCTGAAACTGCATCTGCTACTACAGTCACTAAAACCGAGCAACAGAACACTGATACCGGCGAGGCCGATGAGATCTCGGTATCCGATCTCATCACGCAGATACGCTATGCGACCGGGCTTGGCTGGTCCATGACCGAATTATTAGGTCGCTGCGTCATTCTCAGGCGTGTTTTAGAAATCATGCCCCCTCATAAACCTGATTTTTTCGCTCATACGGAAATCCTTTCACCTATTCGTGATCAACGCGAAAGAGCGCTTGCTGTGGTAGGTCGCATCCGCTTTCTGGCAAAGCAGCTGGGTGTGAATGGCTCGAAGGTCGTAGAGCAAGATGAAACCCCGAATAACGGCTATAGGATCAGCGAGAACGGTAAATATTATATAGACATGCTGAACGATAGAGTCAATGAGTTGTGCAGTGTGGATACGAAGCCGGAAGCCTACAAGAACATAAGCGCCAGCATAAATGCCCTGCTCTACTTCTGGAACGAAGAGATTCAGGTGATTCTCCAGCAGCTGCCTCCGCCGGTCTACAATGGATATACCGTTGGGCGCGGCTTTTCCACCATTCGCTGGTACATCGGTATTGGTGAAGCCGATCCTGCCTTCTATCAATCTCACGCCAATAGCAATAATCACCGGCGACGACCAGAAGAAAATGCCTTACAGGGCGAGGCAAGAAATGCCTTGATAAGCGAAGCCTCACTGTTTAAATTGCATGATCATCTCCAGAGCCTGTCTATTTACTTACAGCCACTCGTTCCGCAGGCATTGACGAACAGCCTCATCATCTGGGGAAAAGCTATCATAGAGAATCCGCAAGCGCTGAGCAAAGAGGCGCAACACAATAGCGAGCATGTGAAGATGAAGCGCGCTTTGATAAAACAAGCCACCATCTGGCATGACCTGCTTACAGGTGAGCGCGATCCTACCACTTTCATAAACCCTCAAGTAATCATCCGGCATTTCGTTGGCAGGCTGCTGCTTTTTATTCTACCTTTCCTTCTGGGCGGCCTTCTTCTTGCCGTGGCTGTTTTTGTTATTCTTACGTATTTGCAGGCACGCGTTGCTCCCTCAATGCAAGCGATGCCTGCTAACCCTCAAGGGCAATCCATTACGGATACCATTCAGAACACGGTAACGGCGCTTATTGCCGCAGCCGCAACCATTCCCTTTATCCGCACGTGGTTTTTATCGAGTACTAAGACCGCGACGGACTTTATCAGCAAGCATCCCGATACTATCACCACCGCCGGTAAAAATGCCCTTGATCTCCTCTGGCAGCAATCTCAGCAGGTGGCCGTCAATCAGAAGACGCTCGTATCACCTCGCTCCAATCCCCCTGATGTGGATGATGGAGACTGAGCGGAATGTTACGTGTCGATTGCCATTGATTTCTTCGTTAAAATATGGTACGCTTGTCGTGAAATTCAAAGAAAATGGAGGTAGCAAATATGTCAGCGAAGGTCATTCCTTGTGTCTTCACCCGGAGTGGTTATCCTCGCTAAGCATACCCGGCCTGCAACAGATCGAAAAAATAGGAAGTCGTTGTTTTCACCTGCGCAGATTGAAATTGCGCGGTAACTCGTTCGACATCTCCCTGCTTTTCCGCGAGCATGATACGTGTTCGCGAGCCTTTCTGGTTATGCGCAGCCTGCGATATGCTCCAGCCCCCTTTCAGGCTGCCGGAATACCACCTCTGAAGATACATTTTCCACTCTATTCAACCCGATCCTTTTGATGTGATTTTTTGCCCATTGGCATGTTCGTACAAGAGGCGTTCTTGCTCTGTCTTTGTACCATTATGGGCACGATCACATCGCCAGATGTCATACATATCCCATTTATGTGATGCGCGAAAGAAAGGAGGTGGCCTGTGAAGCAACAGCAATTACGGCGGGAAACAATGCGAAAACAGTTTCAATTCAACAGGTTCAACATCTTAACCATGAAGGAGCATAGAGCTTGAAACAGCCTTTCCAAGATGATTTCGAGGAAGAAACCGTCACTTTTGTAAAAATGAAGCCGGATGCCCGCGAACGCTACCTTTTGCGCAAAGCGACTCACGTCAAACCAACGAAAAAAAACAGCTACGAAGGCAGTTCGCAGGTGCAACGCTGGTTAAAGGAGCAGGCCTACGACTACGAACCGGAGGTTGAGCAACAGCAGCAATCGTCGTTTCGTCCGGCGTTTCTGACCGGACGGCGGGATGCCCCCTGGATACTCTCGTCGCTCACGCCGCTGTATGACCAGAAACTCATCACGGACATCGTGCATGAAGTCAGCAGTGGTAAGGAAGCAACGGTATTCTGCTGCGTAGCTCATCCCGATACCGGCGAGGAGTTTTTGGCCGCCAAGATTTACCGCCCGCGTATGTTCCGCGCCCTGCGCAACGATGCGGTGTATCGTTATAGCCGCGTCCAGCGCGACGAGCAGGGTCAGGCCGAACATGGCAACAGTCGCCGTGGGAGTGCTGCCACCCGCAAGACCGAGCGCGGGCGAGCTGCTCAGGTCGCCTCCTGGATCGAGTACGAGTACCTGACGCAGCGTCTCATGTATGAGCATGGGGCAGACGTTCCGCGCCCATTCGCGCACGCCGGCAACGCCATTCTGATGGAATACATCGGCGCAAGAGATCAGGCGGCATTACGCCTGAGCGACGTGGAGCTTGAGCCAGAGGAAGCGCGGGAACACTTCGCCTGTATTCTATGGAATATCGAGCTGGCGTTGATACACGGGCGTATCCACGGCGATCTCTCGGCGCATAACATCCTCTACTCTGAGGGCAAAGTCACGTTGATCGACTTCGCGCAGGCGGTCGATCCCTATCACAATTCGGATGTGTATTCATTGCTTGCCCGAGATGTGGAGCGTACTTGCCAGTACTTTGCCCGTTACGGTCTGAAGTCCGACGCGCGCAAGCTCGCACACGACATATGGACGCGCCATATGGGGCCGATCCCCCAGCTCGTCTGAGTATCCGTCGGGGCCGGGCAGCCCTCTCAGTATCAAAAGTCTGGGCTGGTGGGCCAACCGGGAGTATCCGTCGGAGCCGGGCAGCCCTGTCTGGGGACAGGCATACCGCGCCCAGCGCCGATTATGGTGTTTGATAAACTACTCCGGCAAAGCACGTCAGGCCGATTTATCGGCCTGGCGCCACTTTCTGAATGAGATTCGTGATGAAAGAGAAGACTGCATTATGGTAAGTACATCAACAGCTCTTTAGAAAGAGAAATACACATGGCAGCAACAGAACGATCCACCGTCATTGGCGTCTTCAGCAGTGAAGGAATAGCGCGGCAGGCGGTGCATGATTTGCAGCAGGCAGGGTTTGACTCGAACCAGATATACTATGCAGACCCTTACGGAAGCGCAAAGAAAGACTTCTGGCAGGGGTTCAAACATTTCTTCTCCGGCCGTAGAGGTAGTGTTTCTGAACAGAACGTGGCAAATGAACTCGATGAACTGGGCTTGCCTCGCAACGAGGTTCAGTATTATGAGCAAGAGTTCAAAGATGGAAATTATATCGTCGCTGTGCATGCCCCTGGCCGCGAGCAAGAGGCATTGAGCATTCTACGCAGTGATGGCGCTTACAACTACGATGTTGAGATTCATTGAACTCTTCGCGCGGGCACTTCTTACGCCAGGCTCTTTGATTCATCCCACGAAACAGAGGCGACCAGCACAATCAGCGCAAGCACACCGGCAATGTCGGCGGTGTCGCGGAAGAGCAACTGGTTGGCGGCGGGCACATAATCTTGTAGCATGAACATCAGGTAGTCGGTAGTGAACAAGAAGAATGCACTGCTCATGAACAGGCTGAAGCGCGCTGGCTGGTTGGTGTACGCCCAGAAGTAACCGCAGAGAATGAGAATACAGACGCTGACCCGCGCGAAGCCGAGCAATGCGCGTGCCGTAATGGCAATTGGCGGTAGGGCGGGGGATAGCAGCAAGAGTATCAAAAGCAGGGCGAAGGTTATGATATTCAAATTCATCAGACCACGCAGGTAGCTATCCGAACTTTGTGCCAGGCTGAGCAAGATAAATAAAAAGCCAATCGTTTGTCCGATGTATAAGAACCAATCAGTTTGCAAGTGTACTACTGTAATGTAGTTGGCGGTGTAATCGGCCGCGGCAGAGATACACACAAGCAACATCGACAACCCCAGGATAAAGAGGCGGTACTGGCGGAAATGCGCGTAAATATCAAACGAACGCACCGAGATAAACAACGATACCAGACACAGCGACACATCCAGCAGGTTGGGTATCACATTATTATTCATGAAGTTGCTTCTCCTTCCAGATCACTACATATCATACCTGATCTACTATCCGCATACGGGCCGGTGTTCCCCTTACTAGAATCCTTCAACACGCACGCCCTGGGGAGTGTATAGTTCTATATATTGCAAGGACAACAGTATCTGTAGCGCCTTGTATGCTTCCTGCATCGTCATAGAGGCATCGGTGCAAATCTCGGTCACCGATTTACGGCTATCTATGGCATCATAAAAGCGCCGCGCTAACCTATCTGAGATCACGACCGGACTGGCAAAAGGATTACTGGAAAGCATCAAGCGTGCATCCTGTTTTTTGTGCGGAATCAGTTCCGCCAGCGCCGGTAGTGTTCCTGATGAGGACTGCTCCTGGCCTGCTGTTACGTTGCCAGCATTGCCAGTGACGGTGCTGAAAAGGCCCCGGCCTTCGGCGACCGCGATGGCCTGTTCGAGGATGATGCTCATGGTTGAGACCAGTTCGCGCTGTGGATAGTGCGTCATAAACAACAATGCCACTATCACCATTTGAGCCGGAGGGCCGGAAGGAAGAAACTGCTGCCCGGGCCGCGCATACATGTTCCTGCTACTGAAGCAACAGATGCAAAAATGCAATCCATAGCGTTTCAATAATGATGCCAGGTATTGAGGGAATACCTGCTCCACCGGCTGGGCAAAAGGGGCGCCTGCTCCCCTGGCGATTTGTTCCACGGTGGGGGCAACCTTCTCGCCGATGATATGCACCGGTTGTGAAGGGTCGCGGTAGTCCATTGCTCGCAATTGAGCCGGAGAGCGAGCAGAGCGGGAATTCTCGCATGTCCAGAATTGAGCAATTGATACGTCGAAGCTTTGAGTGACGACAGAGCCTAGCCACTGAAACATTTGCTCAGGCGCGTGCATATTGTCAATCACCTGCCGCAGCTGCGTCAGGATGGTCAGGCGATACCCTCGGATATTCTGTGGAAAGAAGGTATCATCGGCCCTTGCCATCATCCTGAAGTCCTCCTTCGAATAAACTGCCCGGCGTCTGAACTCCTTACTTGACGTAATAAACCTTCTTAAGAATAGCAGACAAAATGTGTCTCATCAATACTTATAGGAATAACGTACTAGAGCATTACCAGGATGATACAGAAAGCAGTATACTACTCAGCAATGGGTGTGGTATGCCATGAAAAAGGCTCTCTCGCACGTCCCGGTCACTTTTTCACAGCATACGCTGAGTAAGGTTAATTTGTAGTTGGACGGATTTTAGTTAGGGGAGGTACTAGTGCAATGGCAACGACGAATATTTCTACCGTTCCGGGGTTTGAGCCGGGTATTGAGACAGGCGCTGAGACGCGCGAACTTCAACCGGGTATCGAGACACGCGGTATTGCACGCGTACCGGCGAGCGAGCGAGCGCACTTTCGTATCCTCGATAATTTTACGATGTGGCTCTCAGCTAACCTGGTCATCTCTACAGTGGCGCTGGGTGCGATTGCCAATAGTGTATTTGCGCTTGGCTTTTGGGACAGCGTGCTGGCGATTCTTCTTTTTAATCTTCTCGGTGCCCTGCCGGTAGCCTTCTTGTCGACGCTGGGGCCCAAACTCGGCCTGCGCCAGATGACGATTTCCCGCTTCTCATTCGGCTGGGTTGGCGCCATGATCATGGTTATCTTCAATGTCGCGGCATGCACCGGCTGGTCCACGGTGAATGTGATTGTTGGTGGCCAGCTGGTACAGGCGCTCAGTAATGGAGCGATTCCACAACCGGTAGGTGTGCTTGTCATTTGTGTCCTGACGACGATAGCCAGTATCTATGGTTATAAGTACATTCACCGCTACGAACGCTATGCCTGGGTTCCCATGGCTATCATTTTCTTTATCCTGGTGGCTGTATCCGCACCCAAATTTACCATTCCACCTACCCCTGCATTAAGCGTAGCCGAACTTGCCTCTTTCGTTTCGTTCGGCGGAGCCATTTTTGGCTTTGCGGTTGGTTGGAGTTCCTATGCTTCCGATTATTCCGTCTATCAGCCTGAAAATACCCCTGCGCGCCGTGTTTTTCTCTTTACCTACCTGGGTGTGGTCGTGCCCTGCATTATCTTAGAAATCGTGGGTATGGCCCTTGCTTTCGCCTTCATGGATCAACAGGGAGGAGGATTGTTAACTGCAGCCGCCAGGCCATTGGGTGGTTTTGGTACCTTCCTGGTTCTGTTGCTGACCCTCAGTGTCGTCGCCAACAACATCCCCAACGACTACAGCCTCAGCCTGTCGATGCAGGTGCTTGGGAAACCTTTCCAGCGCATCAACCGCTCAGTCTGGGCTTTGATCGCTGCCGTCATTTACGTCCTCATTGCCGTGGGCGTTGGCGGTAACTTTAATGAGACGCTTTCCAACTTCCTGGATATCATCGCTTACTGGTTGGGTCCCTGGTCGATCATCCTGGTCCTGGAACACTTCGTCTTCCGTCGCGGAAACTATAATGTCGAAGATTGGAATAACCGGCGCAGGCTGCCGATTGGCTGGGCGGCGATCATCTCCTTCCTGATCGGCGTAGGAGGAGTGCTACTTGGGGCCGCGCAGCTGTATTATGTCGGGCCCATTGCCAAACTATTCAATCCGCCATACGGTATGGACATCGGCTTCGAGCTTGGCGTCATCTTTACCGCTCTCGCCTACCTGGTGCTGCGCCGTCTCGAGCTCTCCATCTCAAGGCGCTAAGAGCCATCGAGCCTATAATGAGTTGTAACAGAATGCTCCGGCAATAGGACGATTGGTCGCGCCCATCGCCGTTGCCGGAGCATTCTGTTACAACTCATCACCGGCTCCAGGGATAGCCGTAATTATTTCGCCGACTCCATCACGTGATGACCCGGAACTGTGATATAACAAAATGAGAGCCGTACTATCCATTTCTGTTGTATTGTTGTTCCACAGACACAAAAGGAGCATCGCATGATCAAGCCCTACACCGCCGTCGGACTCATCCCCACGGTGCGGGGTATTCGCACCCGCGCCGATATCAAACGCAACCTGGAACACCTCTCGCACCTGGTCAAGGCTGCCTCCTGGCTTTCTAGCCTCGATCTGCCTGTGCGCCTCATCGCTTTTCCCGAAGGCGCGCTGCAGGGGTTTAACGATGAGGTACTTGATCTCGATCATGTCCAATTTGCCAGGGAAGGCGCTATCGACATTCCTGGCGAAGAGACAGATTTTCTGGGTAATATTGCCAAACAGTACAATGCGTTCATCATGGCTCAGGCCAAAGCGCGTCACCCCGAAATACCAGATCGCTTTTTCAATGTCGGCTTCATCATCAACCCGCAAGGTGAAGTCATCCTCAAACACTACAAGGTCTCCCCGCTCTTTCCTGTAGAACACTCGGTTTGCCCGCATGATATCTGGGACTGGTGGATTGAGCGCTATGGAAGAAACCTGGATGCATTCTGGCCGGTAGTGGATACCGAAATCGGTCGCTTGGGCATCATGATGGCCAATGAGGGATCGTATCCTGAAAACGCCAGGGCGCTAGCCATGAACGGTGCCGAAGTGGTCTATCGCGCATCCTATCCTCACCCCGCCACCGGAAACGAACTATTTGAAATCCAGAGCCGTGCTCGCGCGCTGGATAACAACATGTACATTGTCGCCCCCAACATGGGTACGTACTATCTCTTCCCGGAAGAGGATACGCCCATTGATACATTTGGTGGCCGCTCGTTCATTATCAACTACAAGGGGCAGATCGTCGGCAAACAGGAATATGGCGCCGGCTCGACCTACGTCGGCGGGGTCATTGACATCGAAGCCCTGCGCGATCATCGTGCCCGCGCCCAATGGGATAACTGGATGAAAGACTTGCGCACCGAACTCTACCAGATGCTCTATGAGCAGCCGATTTACCCCAAAAACCTCTACCTCAACCGGGAGCCGATGAAACACGCCGAGTACCGCGAGCAGGTTATTCAGAAGCAGATCGACCTGATGCACGAACGCGGCATCTGGGTCAAACCGGAGCGATAAGCTAGCTTTATGGCTATCCCAGCGAAAAAGAGGCCAGGACCATACATAGCCCTGGCCTCTCTCCATATACCCTACGACCCCAGCCCCATACTGGTATACCCTCCCGTCATCCCAGCACCGTTATTGAAGAACATTGCCTGCTCCACCACCAGCGGCGCCGTCGCATACACTGCCATCCCAACCATGGTATTCACTCCCACCTCATTCACCAGAGTAATCGTCATCCTTGAATGAGCGGCCAGCGTATATGTCTTCACGATTGGCTGGCCCGCAGCCGTGTAATAGACGACCTGCATGATGGCTGCCGACGCGTTGGGATTGGCTATAGCGAGCGCTTCCATATGCCCGCTGCCGGTATCGCCGCGCGCAATATACCAGCTTGTATGAGCGTTCGTGCTGCCCATAGAGGTGGTGCTGCCGGAGAGCGATCCCAGGTAGTTGAAGAAGGTTTGCCGCTCGGCGATGATGGGCGCGTTTGCCGTGATTGTGGTGGCATGCAGCACCGGGCCGAGAGCGCTATTGACATTGACCTCGATGCGAGTCCTGGCGGGTACGACAACGTTTGAAGTAATCACGCGTCCATCCGTTGTCAGGTAGTGAATCTGCGTGCTGGCAACGCTCTGTGCCGGGTTTGCCAGCACCAGGCGTTCGATAAAGCCCGGGTTGGTATCCCCTTCGCCGAAGTACCAGGTCTTTTGTGGCGCGGTAGCCCCGATAGTAGCGCTGCCGCCGCGCATCTTGCTGGCGACAAGGTATTCATCGCGCTCGACGAGCAGGGGTGTGCTGGCGCTGATGATCATACCGAACTGCTGGTTGGGTAGAGCGCTGTTAAGGACAATGGTGGATCGAGCGTGCGCCGGGATCGTATACACTTTGCTCTGCGAGGGTGTATGCGCGTTCGGCAACGTGGTCACCGTAAGTTTCGCGGGCTGCGTTGATGGGTTCATGACCGAGAGCAGGGTATTCCAGCCGTAGGTCGTGTTGGCTTCGGCAAAGTACCAGCTGCTAGACAGGATGGATGACCCCATACTGTCGGTGGCGGCAACAAAGCCGCCTTTTTGCGTATACATTGTGCGCTCGGCCACGAACGGCATATTTCCCTGTACGATCATGCTCACCGATTTATTCGCGCCCGCTTCCTGGTTGATGTTCAATACCTGCACCGATTGCGCCGGGATGCTGTAGACGTTGGTACGACTGGTACTGTCTGAATACAGGTAGGTGATTGTAATAGTGGCCTGCGCAGCCGAAGGATTGGTCAACGTCAGGTATTCGGTTGTGCCGCTGCCCGTATAGCCCTCGGCGAAGTAGTAGACCCTGGGCAGGCCGGGCACGATGGCAACCTGCGTTGTGAGCGGCGTGGCACCCTGCGAGGCGAATGAGATGCCCTGCTGCCAACAATCCAGCACCAGTGAGTAACTTCCGGCCAGCGCGGGCGCGTGCAGTGTGAGCGGGATAGAGACCGTGGCGCCTGGGAGAACATCGTTGGGCAGTATGCCTGTCTGCCAGAGCGCGTCACCTGGAGCGGGACTTGCGACGTGTCCGTTGCCGTCCAGCCATGTGTAACCAAGCGCCACGCTATTGCTGCCGGACGCGGGCCAGGTCAGCGCACCGGTATTCTGGACGCTGACCTGCACCTGTACCGTAGCGCCAGGAGTCAGGGTCGAGGGCAGCGATAGCGGGCTGAACTTCTCGCCATAGCGGAACACGTTGACTGCATCGTTCTTCACCTGCGCTCCATGTTGCGAAAAAGGCGTAGAATCCTGGATCATGTCCCATTGCAGCGTATAGCTTGCGGCCTGCGCGGGAGCCTGCACGGGTACCGTTAATGACAGACTGGTGTTGGTGGCAACATCCTGCGGCAAACTCGCCGGAGTTCCGGTGGCGATCACCTGGTTCTGCGCGTTAAGCCAGCGATAGATCACCTGAACCGGGTCCGAGCCGGACGCGCTCCAGGTGAAGTTACCGGTATTTTTGAGCGTGATGTTTACAGTATTCATAGTACCGGGCAGCATAGCGGGTGGCGTGCCATCGCTGGTCACAGAAAAGCCGTAGGTCTTCGAGGGTGGCGGGGGAGATTGTACCGAGACGGGAACGAATTCTATGCCATCGGCGGCCAGTTGCGCGCCATTTTCACCCGTCGCGTTGCTGAGGACGACCCGGCCATTCGCGCCCGCTGAGAAGTAGTACGTGCCCAGGCCGATCCACTGCGGCCCCGTATTCTCCCAGCTATATGGCCCTTGAAACGAGCCGATATGCGATTCATCGACATATACCGTCGAAGTTACCTGCGTCCCGGGATGGTTAGGATCGGCGCTATAGATGGTATAAGGCGCCCAGCTGCTGCTCGCGTAGGTATCATCGACAAAAACGCCCACTTCATAGTAGCCGTCGGCGGGCAGTTGAGGCTGCCACGTGGCGATGGCCGTAGCAGAGCCGCTCGTAGTTGGCGTCCAATGCAGATCTCCCTCGATGTCAGAGCTAGCTGTTGCCACATTCCACGTACCCGTGCTGCTCCAACCTGCCTGGCCATCATCAACCAGCGTGGCGCCGGGGTAGACGGAACTACCGTCGGCGCTGAGGTCAGGGATAGTATTGTTCGTGCCTGGATTGCTGACCCACAGGTAGTTGTCCGGCACAACGTTGGGGTCGGGATAGTTGCCACTCCAGCCAAATGGATCGGTTGCGCTCCAGGTGCCGGCATAGTAGGTCGCCATGTGCAGGTGCGGGCCTGTAGAGGAGCCCGTTGTGCCGCTTGTACCGATCTGCCATTGCGTTCCCACCTGTTCTCCGGTGTGTACAAGAATAGCGCTCAGGTGTCCATAGGCGGTGTAGTAGCCATTACCATGATCGATGGCTACCCATAAGCCCAGCGAACTATTATGATCGAGCGGGTTGTACCAGCCGGCGCGGATGACCGTGCCTGCCGCCGCGCTCAGAACCGGCTCAAATCGCATATCCAGATCATAGCCGTTATGCCCATCGTAGCAATTGACGCCTCCTGTACAGGAACCGATAGAAACATGCGTCCATTTCGCCCCGTCATAGCGTACAAAGACGCCGTCATTGGAATACCACGGCTGATCGTGATCGACAAACGAGACGGTGCGCTGGGCGATGCTCTGGCTCCCATAATAGGGCCGGTGCATGAAAGGCGTGGGTGCGCTGTTGTATTTCTGGATGGCCTTGATTTGGTGGGTGGTCACAAGAGCCGCCCCTACGTGACTATATCTGGGCGTGGCGAAGGTGATGATAGTCCCTCCCAGAATGCTCGTTACGATAACGAGCAGGATGAGGAGATGCGCGGTGAGGCGACCTTTATGCTCACCTGCTAGTAAGATAGCTACGAAACGTTCTAATCGATGTCTCATGTGTTTAGTTCCTGATAAAAAGTGGTCTTGCTGGCCTGTTTGTGGTTAACCGGGGGCCGATAAATCGGCGCTGCCCGCGATAAATCGGGGCCTACGCCATGGCTACGACGTGCGGAATTGTTGGGGAAAGTGGCGTTACGGATGGCCGCGAGCCATAGACGGCAACGCTGGCCGACCAGTAGCGCGGTGTGCCCCCAATGACACGGTTGATCGCATTGAAAGCGGTAAAGGTGATCGTTGCTCCATTGGCGCTCCACTGCGGGTTGGCATTTATCTGCATGCCGGTTTGAGCAGGAGCGGCGACGATCCAGGAGCGGCCCGCGCGCACATCAACGACTGCGATTGCGCTCTGCAGAGACTGCGCGGAGAGATCAGCCTGGCGACTGCCGTAGTTCGTGCGCTGCACATAGGCTATCTCGCGGCTATCGGGCGACCAGACGGGGGCAAAGCCATGCCCTCCATCGACTTGAGCCAGGTAACGCCGCGCTCCACCGCTGCTATTCATGATCCATAGGCCTGCCGGTAAGAACGGGGTGGGGCTATCGGAGAGTAGTTCATAGGCGATAGTTTTGCCATCGGGCGACCAGGTGAAGAATCCGGCGATGGATTGCGCTCCCGCCGGAATATGGAACAGGTGCGTCACCTGGCTGCCATCGCTGCGCATCATCCAGGTATCGCTTCCCATAGCCATTCCGGCTGAGGTCGAATAGAGAATGTGGCTGCCATCGGGCGAGGCGGCAGCGTCAACCAGGTAGGCGGATGGCATATGAATATCGATATTGTGGTGTGCGCCCGTTGCCGCATCTACCACCCACAGGCCGGGGTTCCAATTGCCGCCGTCCAGGGGCGCATCAGGTCCAAGCGGCAACATGGGACGATACAAGAACATATGGCTGCTGGCGCCAGGAATCCAGTGCAGGAAATTACCCATGACGTATTTTGGGTTCGGGTTCAGCGTCATACGCTGCGTATCGAATACCCATACCTGCTCGCCGTGGTCTTGTGTGCCATCGATTGCCAGGTAGCGGCCATCCGGTGAAAGCTGCATGAACAACACGCTGTCACTTTCCGCGAGTCCAAAGCCGTTTCCGAACTGCGCAACCGGCTGAGGCTCGCCAAGTGGCTGGCCCTCGTCGCCTTTTGGGGCGCGCGCCAGCACGAATCCGTTGGCTGCCTTGAGTGTATAGTAAACGTAAGACGTAGAAGCTGAACTTGCATGCGCCGGAACGCCGCTGCCTGATTCCATAGCAGGGTGTGCCAGCGACGGCGTGCCTTGCAGATTTCTCGCAACATAAAATATTCCAGCTGCCGCCACCAGTAACAACAGCAGCATCGCCACATTCCAGCTCTGCCTCAATTGCCTTAGAAATCCGTGTTGCATAGTATCTCTCTCCATTCTCCTTTCCACAAGCTGCGTATGTAGATATTTGCGGCTATCCACATATGTTTATCGGTCAATGTTGGAACAAGATGAATGAAGATGAGACAGTTTTTACGGAGCAGTGTTAGAGCCTGAGCGCGATCACAAGGGTACGCCCTTTTTCTATAGTAGATTTCTAGCAATCTTCATCACTAATGGGCGATACACGTACTCATAATTGCCGGGGAAACGCACAACTCTACCGCCCCAGCCGCTTTTGAAGCGATAGACCCCCGCCATCGCCTCGTTTGCGTCGTCGGTTTCGGGAATGCCCCAGAAGTCATAGCAGGTCGCGCCCTGGCTCCTGGCCCAGCGAATGGCCTCCCATTGCAGCAGGTAGTTGGGCATGAGATTGCGGTGTTCGTTGCTCGACGCGCCATACAGGTAGATAGCCTGCCTGCCCATCAATCCAACGAAAATACCCGCCAGCAGTTGTCCATCATACTCGGCCAGTAGCAAACACCCCTGGTTGCGGGGGGCGAAGATGCGCCAGGCAGCAAGGTAATAGTCAAAGGTGTGAATGCCGAAATCGTCGCGCACGCCCGTCGTTTGCAGCAGCCTGTACCAGTTGCGTACATCCTCGACCGTCTGTGCAACCCTTATCTGTACTCCCTTGCGCTGTGCCAGGCGGAGGTTGTAGCGCCACTTCTCTTTCATATGCGCGAGCAGGCTCTCCTCGTCCGGTGTTATATCCAGCAAAATAGTGCGGGCAGGCTGTATCGCCGGCACTTTACGGAAACCCCTATCCTGCTGAATTTTGCCAACCGCATGGGGGAATCTCGGTATGCTCTGTAGGGACAGTGGCTTGTCGCTGTCCTGAGACCCCGGAGGAGGACAGGGACGAGTCGCTGTCCCTACAGGGGAATCCTGATCGATCTCAAATGGCAGTTCCATTTGCAGTGCGATTGCCCCCTGTCTCTTCAGGTACCTGTGCAGTTCGGAGAGCAGGATTTGATAGCTGGGAGATGACCGGTCGCAGATGGGGCCCCTGGGAATGTAAGCGAGGTGACCGGCCCGTAAGGGAAGTCCAGGCGCTGTACGCCGCAGAACCAGTGCCGCCGCTGTTATAGTTTGCTGTTCGCTATCAAAAAGTGCCAGGCGCAGGGGATACCAGCCAAATCTTGCCTTCAGTTCTCCCCAGCCCCAGCTTTGCAGCAGGTTGCCCACAGGTTGTCCGGCGACAAAGTTATCCCATTGCTCCTGCCGGTCGCCTGAGATAGCGGATAATGTGTAACGATGCAATAACTTACGAACTCCCGGTTTCTTTATCTTTTCGTTATACATTATCGCACGCTCCGCCAATCATGTATGCTTTGTCGTAGGAGGATAGCTTCCACTAATTTTAATCGGAATCCCCTTGTCCCTCATCGGCGTTCAATTGTCGCATATATTTCCTCGAAGAGTTTTCGATTTCATACTATACATCGTATAAAGAGCGAAAACGTGGTGGTGTATCTCATAACTCTACATTCTCTATTGGCGTATATGATACAATACCACTGGACATAACAAACAGGTTGATCGTAGCAGCCTGGTACACCGTAGAGTAGAGTGCGGATTTATCTAGCATGTACTTGATTCATCGCATTCGTCACGCGGTGGCCTACACTGTAAGCTGCTCGCTCTCAACCAGATGGAGGCAACCCGTGAAAATTGTGATATTGGGATGTGGACGTGTGGGCGCGGCCCTCGCGACGATGATGGATAGGGCCGGTCATAACGTATCGGTGATCGATTATAGTAGCGATTCCTTTCAACGCTTAAGTCCCGATTTCTCCGGTGAGACATTTGTGGGCAATGGCGTGGATGAGGAGGTGCTGATCAGGGCAGGTATTAAAGAGGCCGATGCTTTTGCCGCCGTCACCAATGGCGATAATCGTAACATTATGGCCAGCCAGATTGCCAAAGAGATCTTCAAAGTCAAGAAGGTCGTCTGCCGTATCTACGATCCGCTGCGTGAGGAAATCTATCAAGAACTTGGCCTGGAGACGATCTGCCCCACGAAGGTGGGAGCGCGGCTCATTTTTGAGGCCATTGAAAGAAAATAACCATGCCCCACGGCTCTTGCCGGGGGCTCTCATTATTTCAATCCCCGCCGGGAAAAGGTCCAGTTTCTGCCGCTTCTCCCTGGGGAGAGTATAATGGCCAATCCGAATATGTCAAGTGTGTATGCATTAGGCCGCGATCAGATAAAAATAGAGGGAAGCGATGTACATTATTATCGGAGGCGGTGGCGATGTTGGCTACTACCTCACTAAAGGTTTGCTCAACCACGGACATGAAGTGCTGCTGCTCGAGAAAAATGCCGCCCGTTTTACGGCTCTGAACGAAGAGTTGGGCCAGGCGGTGGTACGAGGCGATGCCTGCGAAGCCAGAACAATGGAGGAAGTTGGGGCCAGCCGTGCGGATGTGGTTATTGCTGTGACAGGTGAAGACGAAGACAACCTGGTGATCTGCCAGGTTGCCAAAAAGCGCTTCAAAGTTGGACGTACAATTGCGCGTGTAAATAACCCGAAGCATGCTGAGATCTTCCAGAAGCTGGGTATCGATATAACAGTCAGTCCGACCAGATCGATCCTCTCGCTCATCGAAGCCGAACTGCCCACGTTCCGCTTTATCCAGTTGATGACGCTTAAAAATGCGGGCCTTGAGATCGTTGAACTGCGTGTTCCCGCGGAATCGCCCGTAGCGGGAAAGGCATTGCGCGAAATTCATTTACCTCGCAGCGGCAACCTCGTGCTGATCATTCGTAATAAGCAAAATATTACGCCCTCAGCGGATACACAAATTTTGCCTAATGACGATGTCTTCGCGCTCGTCAACCGCGAGGGCGAGGAAGAACTCCGCAGGGCGTTCGGTACGATAGAGTAAGCATACAAGCGGTTTCAGGCGCCCTCGCGAGGGCGCCTGATTTCAGGAGCCCTGATATCCGGCTCTTACTCTATCGAATCTTCTTGTTCAGAAGCTGGCTGCTCCTGCGTATGGACGTGGCGCAGCAGGTCCAGATGTTCTATTTTACCGGGCGTGGCGAGGCCCTTTATCTGCAGCGGCACCTCTTGTATATGTTCTGCCATGCTATTATTTCCAGGAATACTATTCAGATGTCCCCTGCCTGTATTTGTTCTGGTGTGAATATCGTGAGGGCGGCGCCTGATCCAGGAGGAACGCCGGCGCGCCAGCATAACATCCGCCGGTTCGCCGCGTATCGAGCGATACAGGCTCACGATCACCACCCAGAAGGCCGCGACAATGGGAGTCGCAAGCAAGGCTCCGAAGGCGCCGAATAATTGGGCGCCGACTATCAGGGCAAGTATGGAGGCTATCGGGTGCAGGCCAACCGCGTGCCCGACAATACGCGGACCCAGGATGTTGCTTTCGAAGATCTGAACGATCACGAAGTAGATCAGGATCTCGTAGCTACGAGGAAATGGCTCCGGCAGGAGCAGCGAGATCAAAATGGCGGGAATAGAGGCAAGCGCAGGCCCTACCATTGGAATTGTCTCAAATAAGAATGCCAGCACGCCGATGATGAGCGCGAAGTTTTTCAACCCCAGCATGTAACAGCCTGCTCCCGCCAGGATACCGATGATAGCGGCCAGGGTAAGTTGACCTCGTATATAATTCCCCACGACCCGGTTGAGCGCATCCTCGAAGAGGAGAACGTGTTTCGTCGAAGGTTTGGGCACAATGCCGATGATACTGGTGCGTATGCGCTTGCCATCGAGGACCAGGTAGAAACTTACTACAACAACCACCAGGACATTGATGATAGCATCGGTGACGACGAAAATGATAGAAACGAGATTATTCGCGAGCGATGCCGCGAACGCATTTGCCTGCTGGTTAATCGAGTTGATCGTCGCATCAATGGTCTGCTGGGGAATTCCCTGCTGGATCAGCCATTTTTGGGTGTTGGCATAGGTAGTTGGCAGATCCTGCACATAGCCAGGCAGATTCTGCGAGAAGTAATTCACCTGCTGGATGAGTGAGAAGACCAGGGCATAACAGAGACCACCCAGTATAGCTAGAACGAGCGCGTAGACGAGCAGCGCGGCAAGTATTCGTGGTAGATAACGATTGAGGAGGTCTACTAACGGCGTCACCAGAAAAGCGACCGCCATAGCGAGTAAGAGCAACACAATGGCATGCACAAACAGGCCGAGCAACGACCATGTGGCCCATAGCATTACACCAACACAGAGAATACTGATCAGTACATCACGCACGCGTTCCCAGTTGACACGTTCCATATGGTTCTGCCTCGTATTTAGCAATGTTTGACCTCTCTCGTTATTGTCTCAGGTTTCATCCAAAAGTACAAGGTTTTGTTTGCGATTCCGATGAATCGGCCCCGTGTCAATTACCAGAATAGTTCATCAAAGTGCATCATCGGCCATCTTCCATCAGTAAAAGAGAACGTGTCGCGAGCAACTTTTCAAAGCGCAGGCATGAAACTTTTTTCCCCGCTACTGCGTCATTTGGATAGAGGGAGTTGCCTGACAATTCTGGATATCCGGCAGGGGTTACCGGATGATCAGGAGGTATTGGCAGGCATGCAGGCTATACGTTAATTTCCTCTCTTCTCTTCGTCTTGTTATAAAGATGATAAATTTTAAATATTGAGATGGATGCATATGGCTCTGGTGGACAACCAGAGTATTATGCCTGTGACGCATTTGAATAACTTCTATCATCTTACGTGGTACTAAGTGGTGCGACCTGTCCGGTAAACCATAGTGTTATTGATTGTAAGATTGATGAGAAGAATTTCTTATAAAATGAGGATGTGCCCATGAATGGAACGCCTATATTGACACAAACACAACTACTTCTGGTCTGGACACTCCTTGGGTTGCTTTTAACCTGGTTGATCGTCTTTACAGTCCTGGCCCTTCGATCATCGTCGAAAGAAAAAACTGAACCAGATGCTATGCCCACTCCATCCAGGTCGTTTCCGGCGCTCTCCGCGCCCGCAACGCTTAAGATAATGAAAACATCACCAAAACCGGTGCGGGCGACGCTTGCTCCGCCCGTAATGGCTGGGGTCGAAGCCTCTCATGAGGGCGGATACTTGCAGGGAGAGGCATAACCTCTCATGGGTGAGTATTCCCGCCAGCAGGCGCGGGACGGAAGGTACCGTTTGTATTGATAAAGACAATATGGGTATCCTGGATGTTGACGATCATATCCGGCTTCCCGTCGCCATTGACATCCTTAAAAGTAAGTGTGACGGGCGTTAAGTCCTGTCCATTCCCCATCAGCGTCGGACCGTAAAACATCCTGGTTTTCGATGCGTCTCCACCGGGTATCTCGATAATCATGATCTGCCGGTTCAGGTTGATGGCGATAAAATGACTGGGATTCTGCGGCGAGTCGTTATGGCCCACCACAGCGTCGGTCTGGAAGGTACGCGGTCGGCCATAGTGCCAATCATCCTGGGTCACCTGCCACCAGTTTGCCAGCGCGTTGAATGCAACCCATCCAAGCACCATGATGAGCATTGCCAGGCCCACAAATAGTATCCAGTGGACACGACGCCCGCGTTCGAAGCGGTCATCGTAGCTCTCGCGACGCGTGGGCATATCAGCCGTACGCGTCGCGCGCGGCCTGGTAGCCTGAATCGCGGGTATATTTGTTTGTGTCGCGCTGCGACGGGGCGGAACGTCCGTATAACGTTCTGGCCTGCTATTGCCCGAGCCTCTTTGCGGTGGAAAAGGCCGCACGTCGGCAAGCCTGTTCTCCACCTCGTTACGGACATCTGGCCTGGACAGGTAGCGGCGCGCACTACTAGGCGAACGCGTCGGCCAGATATCATCAAGCTCATCTTCAAATTCCATAGCATCGTCGGTTACCGGTTCCTGCCGCGCGGACATCCACCTGTTGCGCTGTTGCATTCGCATCTGGTCCATAGTGTCACCAACTTCCTGTTTTTTTCTGCTAGCCCGGGCTCCAAAGCTAAAGGTCATTCAAACAAAAATAGCTTTACATCCAAACATGTAACAGATCACGCGTAGATAGGCGAACGTGCGTTCTACTATGATCAGTATACACGCTTCTAGAACAAATTATCAAGAGCTTTTCGTAGCAAAATAGTACTTTTGTTCAAAGCAAAAGAGCGGCATGTCATAGGCTATAATGAGGGTGGAGATATTACAGCCATCCATTTTGATAGGAGTATGTAGACAATGGTAATTGCGATTACAAACGGCACGCTTATCGATGGGCGCGGTGGTGATCCCCAAACCGGGATGACGATAGTGATTGATGGAGAGCATATTTCCGCGCTCGGTCGCCAGGGACAGGTGCATATCCCACGCGAAGCGACGGTGATTGATGCCAATGGAGGAAGCATCTTGCCTGCTCTCATCGATACCCATGTTCACTTTACTATGGAGTATCCTGATGTGTTGCGTGGGCTTCTGACGCCCCCTTCGCTGCGCCTGCTCCAGACGATCCCACGCATGCGCGCTACATTGGAGGCAGGCGTCACCACTGTAAGGGATGCGGCAGGCTCGCCCGCGGGCCTGAAGATGGCCGTCGAGCGAGGCATCGTCGCGGGGCCACGCATGCAGGTTGCAATCACCTTGATCTCGCAGACAGGAGGGCATGGAGATGGCTTCTATCCCTGCTGCGTGGATATCGGTTTCTTCGGTGGCAGCTTCACCGATATCCCCAGAGGTGTAGCCGATGGCATCGAGGAAATACGCAAAACGGTGCGCGAGGTGCTGCGAGCAGGGGCAGACTGGATTAAACTGGCAACCACAGGCGGCGTACTTTCCACCGCGGATGCTCCTACATCCTCGCAACTGACGGTCGAGGAAATCGCGACGGCAGTTTATGAGGCAGCTGCGCAGGAGAAACGTTGTATGGCTCACGCGCAGGGAACCCAGGGCATCAAAAACGCCTTGCTGGGCGGGGTTGTCTCTATCGAACACGGCGTCTACCTGGACGATGAATTGATCGATCTGATGCTGGAGAAAGATGCTTACCTGGTACCGACGCTCGTAGCTCCTCTCGCCGTTGTAGAGTACGCGCGCGAGCATCCTGACCTGCTCCCACCAATGATGGCAGCCAAGGCTGTATCTGTAGTGGAGGCGCACCAGCGAAGTTTCCGCCGCGCGGTCGAGGCAGGGGTAAAAATAGCGATGGGAACCGATTCCGGTGTAGGGCGGCATGGCGAAAATGGCCGCGAGCTGCAGCTGATGGTTGAAAACGGCATGACTCCTATGCAGGCAATCCAGGCCAGCACGTCAAGCGCGGCCCGCCTGTTACGCTTAGACGAACATCTGGGCACGCTTGAAGTAGGAAAGCTCGCCGATGTAATCATCGTGGACGGAAACGTGCTGGACGATATCAGCAGGATAGCCGACCCTGCCAATGTAAAACTGGTACTCAAAGCAGGACGAGCAGCAAAAAATCTGCTCGATGCGAATGTGCCCGCGCTGGCCGGAACCTGGTGAATTTTTCCAATCGAATAGATAACCCTGGTGAATTTTTCCGGTCAAAATCGGCAATCTGAGCGGTCCATGCCATGTCATTCTGAGCGAAGCGAAGAATCTCAGCGCGACGAGGCACAGATTCTTCCCCGTTCGCTCCGCTCAGGGCTTCGGCTCCTGCGCTCAGAATGACATGGCCAGAGGGTCCTTCTCGATTTTGAAAGGTAAAATTCATCAGGGACAGTGGCTCGTCCCTGTCCCGGTCGGGTTTTGCCATGGTTTTTCTTTCTCTACGCAACACAATATATTCCCGGCACGTATATTTCATGGAGAGCAAAAGAGCAATCTGTTGGTCTATATTGAAATAGAAGGAGAAACCTGTACAATGTCGGGAAATCGCGGTTGCTTATTCAATTCAATACTGTTTTTGATCATCGTCTTTGTGCCGTTGCTTGGTCATATCATTGCCACCATTATGGTGCTTGAAGATGGTCATTCACCTTCCGCTACTATTCTCTGGCTGGCCGTCATCTGGCTGATCCCATTCTTAGGCGCCTTCCTGTACCTGCTTTTTGGCCAGCGACGATCACATGTCATGTTCGGCCAACCCAGCTACAGCTATAGCCAGCCGCCGTACCAGCAACAACAGTGGCCTTAAAGATATAAACATTCAGGGAGAGCAGGATGGCATGGACAAATATGTGTATCCTGCTCTCCCTTTCGTTTGTACGTGCTCCACGTGCCATTATAATAGCGGTGATCGCTACTGCACCGGCCAGAAATAAGGCAAATCATCAGGCACATCCCAACCAAACTGGCGGTAGTACGCGAAGTCTTTTCGCAAAAGGTTCGATTTGTGCGAATCGTGCAGGCGGGGATCCCCCAGCCACCATGGATACACGATCTCATGTGAGGACACTTCATAATAGGGCAAAGTATTGCGGAACCCGCGTTCCTTCCACGCGCGAATCATGACATTTACATACTGTTTCAGGGCATTTTCATAGCCGCGCCACATCTTCACGGCGGGATGATGCGCCCAGGCTCCCACGTAGTCTGGTGTAGACAGGATATTGATGATCTGAACCCCCTCGACTCGCTGCTTGCCCAGCCGGCGATAGTCGAGCACCTGCGCCACATCCTCGAACTCAGGATAGGGAAGAAATGTCTGCATCTACTCCTCCTCTAGAGATTACACGCAGGCATGGGATGTCAAGGTGCAACAGATAACCTGAAAACTTATAGCATGACGCGGTTCATAGCGCGGCTCTTAGCGCTTTCATCACGCTTTCTCCTTAAAATAGTACGAGAGAAAGGTACTTCGGATGCTTTTTCCGAGGTACGAAAACGCGCGAACAGATGAGTGCATAGAAAGGGGAAAGAGAGCCATGAGTAGTTTCGCTCCAGTCCGTCGTATCGTGGGTGTCATTTGCCTGATTATCATCGGAGTCATCCACTTGATGCTCATTCAGTCAGGACTCTATATACAATTGTACCTCGGCATTTTGTTTATCATTGATGTTGTAGCTGCGTTTGCCAGTGCCTTGTGGTTGGCCTTACAGGATGCACGCCTGGCCTGGATATCTGGCGGGTTAGCCGCATTAGGACCGTTTGTAGGGTATATCCTGACGCGAACCGTTGGCTTACCAGGGATTCCCAGGCTACCCTGGCAAGCACCTATGGGTTTTCTCTCACTTGTGATTGAAGCAATTGTCGTAGTGCTGGCCATCTCCGCCCTTGCACGGCCAGTGCGTATACAGACACCAATGCGTGCGTAAGCGATCACGGCTACAGCAAAGAAGGAGCATTGCAGAGAGTGAGTATCCACCTGACCTGTTCTACTGTATCGTAAAATCGGTATTCACCTGCACATTCGAATAGCCCTGGGTTGCAAGAAAGATCAATGTATACGCGCTGTTGTTCGCCGGCATCAGGAAGGTGACAGTTCCGGTTGTGCCGGTCGTATTTGCGTTTACAAAGACTGGCAGGGTAGTACTCATCGGCGAATTCGTGATCCCGCCGACCATCAGGCGCATATAGTCACTCACCGAACCAGCGTCCAGATTGTTGGAACTGGGGTTGTCCACTTTGAACGCGAGAATAATGTAGCGCATGCCCGTAGTGGCCTGCTTGCCGGCGATACTCAACGTCTCGGTCGCGGACTGCAATGTATAGTTCAGATGATTGTAGCTGATGGGTTTATTGAGATTGACCGTTTTGGTCTGGAATGCGCTCAGATTGGCGTGGCCCGTTAATGGAATGACGATCTGGGCTTCTTGATTGGTTCCTAAGATCAGCGTCAGCTGGTCGATTTTGTCGTTGGTCGGCACGGCAAAATCTATCCAGTTTTCGCGCGTGATCCCGTTTTGAATTCCACCTCCCTGTAACGCGTTGACCGGCGCGACGCTGCTCTTATCCGGCAAAATTAGTTGAGCAAAGTCGTGGAAGAAGTAGACAACATCCTGCCCGCTGTTGTTCACCTCTCTGACTTTGACACGAATTACCCCACTCGTCGCGCTGTTATCATCAGCAAAGGCGGTTGATTGTTGCACCGATTCGATGGTGATATTGACGCCCGCATAGGTTACCTGCTGATTGATGTTGGCGGTTATAATACGCGGTGAGGTCGTTGGCGTCTTGCTCGCGCTACCATTACTAACGCTGTTGTTTGAACTCTGAGTCTGGTTCTGAATCTGGTTGATGACGTTAGGATGGCCTTTATAGTAGAAGTATCCAGGAATACCTACCACGACCAGCAGGATGACCAGCAGGACAAGGCAGCCGCAGCAGCCGTTGCTTTGCCGCCGTGGCCGGTAACCTGGTCGGAAACGCCGCAGGAAGAATAAGAGACCTAATGCGCCAAGGGCCTCTGCGATAGGACTGGACTTTTGCGGCTGCTGGTATTGTTGATATTGCTGGTACTGCTGTTGTTGACCGGCGGGTGCTTGCGCGTAGGGTGGAACGGGTGAGGCCGGGGGAAAATTCTGTGGCGGCGGCCCACCGTGCTGACTGCCTGGTTGTTGAACCTCCATCGCGGTTCCACAGTTGCTACAAAAACGCTGTCCGGCAGGAACATGCGTGCCGCATGTTGGACAAGGACGCCCCGGAAGCTGTGACATGGCTTAACTCCTTACCAGGTGACCTGTTGAAGGTAAATAAATCAACCACAATTGGTTGAACTTCGTTTACCTGAGCCTATTGTATACCTGAGTCCATAGTATGTCTATTAGTCTGCTCACCTATTTCTCATGATACATTTCACTGTTTACTTAGATAACGCCAGCCTTCTCTTTTTTACGAGATGAATTCGAGGGTTGCTGAGAGCAGGAATCAGAGGATGGCAAGAGAACGCTCTATTTGCTTCATCGGGCCGTATAGAGCGGCAACCTCATAGAGGTGATAGAATAATATTCACAATGAGTATCAATAGATCACCGCAACTTATCTGTAAAGGATGTGGGCGGCCTGTTTATGGAGGCTATCTCAATGCTCTTGGAGCGGTCTGGCATCCAGAGCATTTTGTCTGTGCCGGCTGTGGCAGGCCGATCACCGGCGCGAGTTTCCAGGAACACGAGGGCGCGCCCTATCATAATGCCTGTTATCTCAATCTGATAGCGCCTCGCTGCGCGTACTGCGGCAAGCCTCTTATGGGGCAATACCTGGTTTCAGACGGCAAGACCTATCACGAGGAATGCTACCGGAATAACGTAGTGCCCCGCTG
This sequence comes from Ktedonobacteraceae bacterium, assembly GCA_035653615.1. NCBI lineage: Bacteria > Bacillati > Chloroflexota > Ktedonobacteria > Ktedonobacterales > Ktedonobacteraceae > Ktedonobacteraceae bacterium. The sequence continues at coordinate 82,978 of DASRBN010000003.1, forward strand.
CGCGTACTGCGGTAAGCCACTGATGGGTGAATACCTGATTGATCACTGGGGTACTAAATATTGTGAAGAGCACCAGCGCCAGTATCCATCCTGCGCTTTCTGCGGCCGATTGGTGCCGCCCCAGCAGCAGAAGCATCTTCCCAGTGGTGGCCAGGAGATACGCTGTCCCATCTGTGATTCCACTGCCATTGATACAATCGAACAGGCCAGGCCTTTTTACCAAAAGGCGAAGCAATGGGTGAGTAGCCAGGGACTCACATACAATAATCTTCCTCTTAGCCTCGAGTTGTGTGATCGTGATAGGCTGTCAGCATTACTACAGAGCCGTGCCGAACCCCATTCCCTGGGGGTCACATTGAGTTCGATCCACACGCAGAATGGGTATGCCTTACAAACCAGGGTCGATGGCATTGCCGTGCTGCGGGGCATGCCATCCACATTGTTCCAGGGGGTTACCATCCATGAACTGGGACATGCCTGGCTTGCTGTTCATAATATCCGGCCCTTGCCGCTATGGGCCGAAGAGGGCTTCTGCGAACTGCTCTCCTATCGCTATTACATGAATCTGGATACGGACGAGAGCCGTTACCACGCGCATAATATCGAACAAAACCCCAGCCCCATCTATGGAGATGGTTTCCGCCGTATCCGCACCCTGGCCGATACCATGGGCTTCCAACGCTTTGTAGAAACCCTGCGCACGACGAAACACCTGCCATCAGCCTGATTGCAACGTTGAGAGCCTCTCAAAAGCCCTGATGGGAAGGAAGTCAGGGTATACAGAACAGAACATTCGTGCTATCCTTCTTGAACGATAGCGTTTTTTGAGTTTTTAAGGAGAGTGGTTATGAGAGAAATTCAGGCGGAACCTTTGTGGAAGAGTGCCCTCTGGCAGCAGTTCGGCGCGGCGATTGACACGCTCGAAAGCGCGGTACTCGCATGTCCCGGCGAGCTTTGGAATGGGCAACTCTGGAGCGACTACTCAGACCACCCTCTGCCGCCCGAATCCGCGGCATTCTGGTACATCGCATATCACACCCTCTTCTGGCTTGACCTATATCTGACCGGCTCGATTGAAGATTTCGCTCCTCCCCGGCCTTTCACGCTGGATGAGCTTGACCCGGCAGGTAAATATCCCGAACGTCCCTATACCAGGGATGAGTTACACGCCTATCTGGTGTATCTACGCAAGAAGTGCCATGCAACGATTGCAGGCCTGTCAGACGAGAAAGCCCGCCAGCAGGTCAATTTTCCCTGGGCGCGCGGAAAACAGGTCAGCTTTTTTGAACTTCTCTTGTACACCATGCGCCACGTGCAGGAACACGCGGCCCAGCTGAATCTGTTTTTGGGACAGCATGCCATTGCCGGAACCACTGATTGGGTCAGCCGTGCCAAAGCTGGTGCGAGCAGTGAGTAGGAGGAAAATAGTAATCTATGTATATCCCCAAAGCCTTCCGCGAGGATGACCTGGAAAAGCTGCATAAGCTCATGCAAGAATACAGCTTTGCTGCCCTCGTGACGCAGCAGGATGGTGTGCCCGTCGCAACCCACCTGCCCTTTCTACTGGATATGGAGCGCGGTCAATATGGAACATTGATGGCCCATATGGCCCGGGCTAACCCTCAATGGCGAACGTTTAACAGTGGGCAGGAGGCATTGGTGATCTTCCAGGGGCCGCATGCCTACATCTCGCCTTCCTGGTATGAGGTCGAACTGAGCGTGCCAACCTGGAACTACGCGGCCGTACATGCCTATGGCGTCCCAAGAATTATTGATGATAAGGCGACATTATATGATCTCTTAAAAGCGCTCATTGAGAGGCACGAGGCTCAGTTTGAGAAGCCGTGGGACTTCCAACTGCCGGAAGATTACCTGCAAAAGATGATGCAGGGAACCGTTGGCTTTGAAATCGAGATCACTCGCCTTGAAGGGAAATTCAAAATGAGCCAGAATCGCTCTGCCAGCGAACAGCAACGGGTGATAGCCGCTTTAAGAGAAAGTCAGGATGTATCCAACGTTCAAGTGGCAGAATTAATGAGCGAAATTTTTGGCTAATCCTACACTCAAATATTGCCCCACGATACGATGCTCTCCGGCGTAATCGCAATCACCGTACTCGTTTCCAGCTTCATTGTTCTGTATTGTGCGTAGCGGTCGCGTAAGAGGCGAATTGCCTCTGTGTGACCCGCATCTTCCGGCGCGATCAACTCCGCGCGTCCATGCACCAGTACGTAGCCCAGCTGCGACCAATCCGCGTCATCGTAGTGATCGATCAGCAGCGAAGCCTCGTGTCGCGCTACGATGTTGCGCACACGACGTAGCTTGCTCTCGTCTACACGCTTGGGTTTCTCATCTAGCGGTGTGTAAAAGCGCCTGCCGTCAAAGGCATAGCAAACGGGTACGAGGTGAGGATGACCGTCGGCATCGGCGGTAGCCAGCCGCGCGACCTTGTGCGCCTGCATGAATGCTATCTCGGCTTCCCTTAGCGTAGTGCGATTGGACATGATGAATAGCTCCTTCGGATGACATTCTTTTGTAACGATGATACACTTCAGTAGGCTCTATTTCGTCAACTGTAAGGCGCCTGGGATTCTGAGCGCAGCGAAGAATCCCACGGCACATCTGTGCAATCAACAGTATGGAAGTATATCTGTTGATACTTCATACGAGAGAAAGGAAATAATAACCGTGTCTCCTGACGCTCAAAGCAACATCAAATTGTACGGCACCAACTGGTGCAGCGATTGCAAGCGCAGCAAAAAATTTCTGGGCGAGCAACGCGTCCACTATGATTTTATCAACATTGAGGAAGATAACGAAGGTCAGGCTTTTGTGCAGCAGGTACAGAACGGTGGCCTGACCATTCCCACCATTGTTTTTGGGGATGGCTCGATCCTCATCGAGCCAACAAATGCCGAACTGGCGACGAAATTGGGGCTCGAAACGCGCGCGAAATGCGAATTCTATGACCTGATTATCGTAGGTGGCGGTCCCACTGCGCTCACCGCCGCTATCTATGGCGCGCGCGATGGCTTCGACGTGCTGGTTATCGAGCGCAGCGGCCTGGGCGGTCAGGCCGGCATCACCGAGCGCCTGGATAATTACCCCGGCTTTCCTGAAGGTGTTACGGGCGCCGAGTTCGCCGAACGCATTATTGAACAGGCCAGGCGCTATGGTGTGGAGTTGCTTTCGGCGCAGAACGTGGTGCAGGTGGGCAACGATCTGGATGCCCATTTTGTTACCACCGAGTCCGGCCATACCTATCGTGCCAACGCCGTCTTACTCGCCACCGGTTCAACCTACAAGCGCCTCGGCGTGCCCGGCGAAGATGATTACATCGGCGCGGGCGTGCATTTCTGTGCGACCTGCGATGGCCCATTTTACAAGGGGCGCGAAGTAGCCGTGATTGGTGGTGGCAATAGCGCCGTCGAGGAAGCCGCATTCCTGACGCGCTTCTGTCCAAAAGTTACCATTCTGGCGCGTGGCTCCCAGCTAAATGCCAACAAAATTGCCGTGGATAAAGCTCTCACTTCGCCCGAAATGGAGGTGCGCTTCAATACTGAGGTGATCGAATTCAAGGGCGAAAATAATCACCTGACAACGGTCGTGACCAAAAATAACCAGACGGGTGAGATACAGGAACTACATGTTCCGGGCGCCTTCGTCTTTATCGGCTTATCACCGAACAGCGAACCATTTCAGGATGTAGCCAGGCTCGATAGCCAGCGTTTCATTCTGACCGGTATCGATTTCCAGACCAGTACGGAGGGCATTTTTGCCGCCGGCGATGTACGTTCAGGCAGCACCAAGCAGCTTGTCAGCGCGGCCGGTGAGGGTGCGGCAGCTGCGCTTGCCATCCGCGAGCATTTAAAAGGGCATGATGCGCGGTCGATGGAGGCGGCGCTGGCAGGAAATATGGCTTCTTCGTAGGACATATGACGCGAGGCTTACGGAGGCGCCCCTTATGGAAACCCGCTCCTCCACATCAACAAGGCCTTCATTGTTGACCTGGAGCGGCGAGTCTCCACAAGAGGTCCCTCTGGTTCATCTACTTCACTGGCCAGTAGGGATAGCGGCTTGTCCCTGTTCCTACTGGAATATGGACAACTACAACAATCCCTTACTTTGCAGGAAAGCCATTGCCACCTGCTTAATAGCCTCGCTCTTGGAAATGCCAGACGCCGTCTTTGAGGCCACCTGCTGCTGCAACATGATGCTCACATCGGTCGTCAAATCGGGGGCCAGAGGATTGAGTGCATTCTTAATGCCAGGGTCGCTTTGCAATACCGAGTCACGCACAATAGGGGCCGGATGGAATTCGGGGAAGCCATGTTTATCATCCTGCAGGAAGATGAAGTTTTGTGACGTGACAGATCCATCGGTCGTATAGCACTCGGTCACATCTGCAGCCCCGCTCTTCACCGCGGCAAAACCAATCGAGTAGTCAACTTTCTTCAGCGCTTTAAAGCTACTTGAACTAAAGCCATAGGTAGCTTTGAGATCGTCAAAGAAAGGTATTCCATCGCTTTGCGTCGCCAGCGTCAACTGTGGTACCTTTGGAGCTAGCTGCGAAAGGGTGGTGACTCCAAGCTGCTGAGATCGGGCCTGTGAAGTACAGAGAGCATACCCATCATTCAATGGCGCGTAATCGAGCCACGTAATGTGATATTGCTGCTCGAAGCCTGCTTTGACCGTCTGGTAATCTTTCATTGGATCGAAAGATGATTGATCGTGCAGGAGATTCAACCCGGTTGCGGTAAATTCGGGGTAGAGATCAATTGCCCCGCTCTGTATGGCGGCAAATACAGTTGGCGTCTGCCCCAATGCTAATTTTGGATTGACAGTATAACCAGCCTTCTGTAGCAGCAAAACGTACATCTCGCCCAACAGCTGGGCTTCTGTATCCAGTTTACTCCCAACCGTTATCGGTACCTTCGCCGGTGTATTGGAGCCTCCTCCAGTATTTGAGGAACCACCACAGGCCGCTAGAGTCAACGAGAGGACAAGGGCGAGCAATATCAAAGACTTTGCTCGCAATGAACGTGTGAAAAAAACCATTTCTTCCTCCTTAAGCGTATTAAACGAATAGATGTATGCAGTTTACGAAACTGCGTGCCAGGTTATGCCTTGACCACCGCTGCCTGCTCCTGCACTTTAAGGCCCTCAGGAGTCAAGACGCGCTGCAGCCAGCTCATAAATACCTCTATCAATATGGCCAGCACAGCCACGGAGACTGCGCCAACGATCAGTTCGGTATAGTTGAAAAGGTTAATCCCCTCAACGATGTAGTCTCCAAATCCACCCGCGCCGATGAAGGCCGCCAGCGTTGCCGTAGCGACAATCTGAACTGCCGAGGTGCGGATACCTGCCGCAACAACCGGCAGGACAATGGGGGCTTGAATGCGGGTGGCAATCTGCAATCTCGTCATTCCCATTCCCCTGGCCGCATCAATCATCGCCGGATCGACTCCACGAATGCCCGTATAAGTGTTGAGCAGGATAGGTGGAATCCCCAGTATGATCAACGCGATGACGGAAGGCTCAAAGCCAAGACCAAATGGCGCCACAAATGCTATCAAAACCGCGATGATAGGAATGGCGCGCATCAGCCCGCTCAAGTTGACCGCAAGGAAGGAGAGGAAAGGATTGCGGGAAACAGCAGCTCCAAGCAACACGCCTATGATAATTGCCACCACAATCGAAAAGCCGCACAATTTGAGATATTCGACGGTCTCTCCCACATAATTATTCTGTGGATTCGTGATGAAGTTGATGTAATCCATCTTGCCTGGCTCTCCTTTCTACGCGACGGACAACGCACTACGCCCGCGATTGAGCGCTGTTTGCAACCCCAGTAAAAGCAGATCGGCGGCTATCGCGAAGATGGCGATTAAAATAGCCCCTCCGTAAACCGTATTGAGATCGCCCGCCGCGCCTGTAGCAAGGCTCTGAAAAATCAAATCTCCCAAACTTCTCTGGCCTACCAGTGATGCCAGCGACGCTATACCTATGGTAGTCACCGTCGCGATGCGAACTCCTGCCACAATCACAGGCAGCGCCAGTGGCAGTGTCACGCGCAAAAGCACCTGCCACGATTTCATGCCCATCGCTCGCCCTACTTCAAGGAGCAGAGGATCGACACCGTTTACGCCGGCGGCGGTATTGCGAATTAACGCCAGCTGGTTATAGAGGACCAGGGGAATGATAGCAGTTGCAGGCGTCAATTTCGTAATTGGGATGAGCAGCGCAAAAGCCGCCAGGCTGGGAATGGTATACAATATGCCCGATGCCGTTACCACCGGAAGATAGAGCCGGCGATAGCGCGCTACCACTATCCCAAGGGGAATAGCGATAATGAGCGAGATGAGCATGACGATTACAACCAGTTCCAGGTGCGCAAGAAACAGGTTCGGTATGCTCTCTGGATCGCTCAAATCGTAGTTCGCGGGCTGCAGGATAAAATTCATATAATCCCTCGTATCTACCACGCATGCGGGACGCGATATATCGCGTCCGTACGCGGTTAGCCGCAAGGCGCGAATAAACGCGCTGTCCTATATCGTTGTCTCTTCCAGGGTGGTTTTGTTACTTTGCGTCCTTGTGATTTCCCGGTTGATGCTGGCGAGGGTAATGTATCCGAGAGGTACGTCTGAGTCTTTGTCTTGAACGGCAAGGGCGGGGGCATTGGTTTCGAGGAGTTTCAACATAGCTTGCAGTAGCGTGGCATCTGAAGAACTTGTCGGAACGTCACCCCAATGCGCCGAAGACACGGCCTCTGGTTCATTATCCAATGCATCTGTAACCGGTAGATACTCAAGCTGGCGCAGGATACTATCCGCTCCTACCAGTCTGCGTACAAACTCGTTGGCGGGATGCGCAAGCAACTCGACAGGTGTGCCAAGCTGCATCAATTGGCCCTCATTAAGAACAGCAATCATATTACCCAGTTTGAATGCCTCTTGAATATCATGCGAAACGAACAGAATGGTTTTACGCACATCGCGCTGGATGCGCAACAATTCATCCTGCATGCGTTCGCGCGTTATGGCATCGAGCGCCCCAAACGGTTCATCCATGAGCAGGATCGCGGGATCGGTTGCCAACGCTCGCGCCAGGCCAACGCGTTGCTGCTGGCCGCCTGAAAGCTGGCGCGGAAAACGTTTGCGATATTCACCTGGTGGCAGTCCAACCAGTTCCAGCAACTCGTCGACGCGCCTGTTGAGGCGATCCTTCGTCCAGCCGCCCGCGATTTCGGCGGTCACGCGAATATTCTCGGCGATGTTCATGTGTGGAAATAGACCAACCTGCTGGATGACATATCCGATGCGCCTCCGCAGCTCGATAGGATTTTCCTCCAGCACGTTTTTACCATCGATGATAATTTCACCCGCGGTGGGTTCAATCAGGCGGTTGACCATACGCAACAGCGTCGTTTTGCCTGATCCCGAAGTGCCAACCAGCATGCACGTTTTGCCTTCCGGCACCTCAAAGCTTACCTTATCGACGGCAGGCTTACTGGTTCCCTTAAACTGCTTGGTGATCTCGTGGAACACGATCTTTGCCATGCCGTTGAACTCCTTGATACTCAACCATTAAAAATAACGTTCTGCTCACAAAACACATAAAGAGATTATATGAGATATGGTTCGTTATTGCCAGGGTAAACAAAACTTTGGGAATCACACTGAGGCTTCCTGTAGGGATAGCGCCTGGTGCCTGTCCCGGTCGGAGTACAAGGGCAGGCACCAGGCGCTATCCCTACTTTTCCGTTCTCATGTATACGTACTACGTTGCGTTCCAGTTCAATTTCCCAAAAAACAGCAACCAACCATCTTGAGATTAGAACAAATTGTCCTGTCGTATAATTCCCTGTGGCAGGCTGGAAATCGGAGATATGAAGTGGTGATGCACCTGGGGCGCGATCATGCATCATGACGAAGGTCTGTGGTAATCCATGCGGGCCGATCAATCGGCGATGTGTACGGTGAACCGGCCCCTACGGGTCTAGTTGCTGGCATCAAGGGATGTGAGAGGAAGTCGCACGATAAATGTGGATCCGGCGCCCTCCTGGCTTGTAGCTTCAATGGTGCCGCCGTGGTGTTCGATGATTTGACGCGCGCTCGCCAGACCGAGGCCGGTGCCCTCTATTCTTCCGACCACATTGCTGCCACGGTGGAAACGGTCGAAGATAAAAGGCAAGTCCTTTGCCGGAATGCCTATTCCCTGATCGCGAACCTTCAACACTGCCCAGGAAGTAGCTTCGTCATCCTCTCGCATCATTTCGATAACAACCTCACTCCCGTCAGGGCTGTATTTGATCGCATTCGAGATAAGGTTGCTAATAACTCGTTCCAGGCGTGTTGTATCCCAGTAACCCACCAGTTGTGGTACTTCAGCATGAATACGAAAATCGTGCTGTCCCCTGGTTTGTGCATATGTTGCAACCATCTGATGCGTAAGAGCGACCAGGTCGGTTTCTTTCTTATCGAGTTCAAGGGGTTTCCCTATATGCAAGGCTGTGAGGTCAAGTAGCTCGTTTATCAGTGCCGTCATCCTGGACGCCGTCGCGTCGATTCGACTCAAACCGCTCAAGAGTTGCTGCGATTCCTTCTCTACATTCGCGGGTCCTAAACGCTGGGCAACGCGTCGCAGCAATTGCGCGTATCCCTTGATCGTTGCCACGGGATTTTTCAGATCATGAGAGACAATGGAAAACAGTTCTTCCCGCGCGAGAATAGCATCCTGGCGCAGGCGGGCCATCTCAAGATGCGTGCCGACGCGTGCTAACAACTCGCGGGCAGAAAAGGGCTTCACCAGATAGTCATCGGCTCCGGCTTCCAATCCCTCTACCGTCGATTCCTCACCTGCACGAGCGGAAAGCAGGATGATAGGAATGGAGCGGGTGCGTGGGTTGCTGCGTAACGCCTGCATCAGTTGGAAACCATCCAATCCCGGCATCATCACGTCACTCAGAACAAGGTCGGGTAGATGTTGCTGGATAGCCTTCAGCGCAGCCGCGCCATTCGCCACCGCCTCCACCGTCCAGCGGGAACTTAATATATGCTGTAAATAGTCGCGCATATCGGCATTATCATCCACGAGCAAAACGCGCATTTCCCGCTGTCGCTCTGATTCTCTCCGGCTCACCTCTCTCTGCCTCGCATCCTCGGCCTCCCGCGTCGCATCCTCGTCCCGTCCCACTGCATCCTCGACCCCCCGCGTCGCATCCTCGGCCCGTCCCACCGAATCATCGTCCCGTAGGGGCCGATTGATCGTGCCCACCGCCGATTTATCGGCCCCGCTAGCCCCCGGTAACCACCTCAAAGCCTCTTCAATATAGGGGGCCGCGCCAACCGCCGTAGATTGTAATGTACGCTCGGTTTCAATACGTTCAGCAGGCAGGTGGGCCTTCCCCTTTGGAATGGACACGACAAAGCTGGTTCCTTTGCCCACAGTGCTATGTACCTGCACCGTCCCACCGTGCAACTGAACAAGCTCTTGCACAAGTGCCAGGCCGATCCCGGATCCCTCATGCGTGCGGGCGCGTATATCGCGTGCCCGGTAAAAGCGCTCGAAAATATGAGGAAGTGCTTCAGGTGCAACACCTACACCGGTATCGCTTACTTCAAGCTCCACATGCTCATCGACTGAACGCAGTTCGACCCGAATCCCGCCATCCAACGTGAACTTCAACGCATTTGAGAGCAGATTGAGGACGATCTTTTCCCACATCTCGCGATCAACGTAAACCGGCTCAGGCAGAGCCGGACAAAATACTTCATAGTACAACCCCGCCTTCTCTATAGCAGAACGAAACGAACTGGCCAGTTCACGCGTATAGGCAGCGAGGTCAACAGGTTCATATGTAGCCTGGATGCGCCCGGCCTCAATGCGAGAGAAATCAAGCAGCGTATTTACCAGCTTCAGCAGGCGTAAAGCATTACGCCATACAATCTCAAGGCGTTCCTTTTGCTCTGGTGGAAGTGCATGAGTGTTATCCGCAAGCGCGTCTTCAACCGGTCCAAGTAGCAAGGTAAGTGGTGTGCGAAATTCGTGGCTGACGTTGCTGAAAAAAGCAGTCTTGGCCGCGTCTAACTCGGCCAGCGCCTCGGCCCGTTCGCGTGCCTCCTGGTACGCGCGCGCGCTGGCTATAGCCGTCGCAATCTGCCCGGCGACCAGCTCAAAAAAACCGCGGTACTCCTCGTCAAGCATTCGCATAGGACTGATGCCCGTGATGAGTAATCCATAAGGGGTATTCTGCCCCGGTCGCGTCACAGACAGCACCATTGCTGAAGAGGGCCGCATCTCAGGCAGCATAGAGTTATGTGCCAGCAATTTCAGTTCGCCACAAAATTTATCCAGCCGGTCTATCAATTCGGCTTTGCCTGTCTGGACTACCTGCTTAAAAATAGTATGCCATTGCTCAGCATGCTTATCCAGGCCAGTGAGATAGATGGTGGAAGGCACGATGGATGTATCGTCTTCCAGACCCGCGGTACACACCAGCCGGGCCTGCTTTCCATCCGTGTCAAGCAAATACAGCAGCGCGAAAGGAATATCGGCCGGGTTGTTGGAGATGGTTCTGGCAGCAATCGAACAGACCTCTTCATCTGCCTTTGCCCCCGCCGTACTTGCCGCAAGCTCGCGCAGTGTGCGCAGGCGCCTTTCTCCCAGCACCTGCTGTGTCGTCTCGGTCACCGCCGTAAAAACGCCACCAATACCACCCGTTTCGTCTCGAATCGGGCTATAAGAGAAAGTGAAATAACATTCTTCAACGTAACCGTTGCGGTCAAGGGGCAGTAACTGATTCTCCGACCATGTGGCCTGTCCCCTCGTCAAAACGCCCCCCAGCATTGGTCCAATAATATCCCATATCTCCGGCCAGCATTCACGACCCTTCTGCCCCATGGCTTGTGGATGTTTAGTAGCTCCCAGCATTGGCCTGTAGGCATCGTTGTAGAGCATCACAAGTTCTGGCCCCCACCAGATTAGCATTGGAAAATACGATGCCAGGCAGATACTTACCGCGGTGCGCAAACTCTGTGGCCAGCTTTCGACGGGGCCGAGTATGGTGGTAGACCAGTCTATCGAGCGCATCAGTGCCCCCATCTCTCCGCCGCCCGCCAGTATCTCTGCCTTCAAACGGGATGGGGCATTGCCATGCGATATGCGTGTTAATTGGACCTCCTGGTATTCAAATAAATCACCCGTTCTGGGCGTCATCTCGCCAGTTTCCATGCTATCTTCAATCTTGTCGTCATGTGCTGTTTTGACCTGATCAAAGATGTTGTCCATAACTGGCCCCTTCTAAAATAAATAATTCCTGATGGCTCTCTCCATATCACCAGTATGTCACTATGACGGTCATATATTAAACAACGGGTAGAGTTTAGTCAAGCACGTCTATTTCCCGCTTCATTTCCACGAAGGGGAATTGTACCAACGTTTATCTTTGTAGATCAAAATGATGCAGATCGCAAGAGGCCGTTTAAACGTCTTGCATCGCCATCCATTCCTATCGTCTCGTATATTTTAGATGTGGAGAAGAGCTACATGCAGCGCACTCTTGTACGCAAGCTCGGAATCACCTGCGTAGTCGTTATCTTTGTAGGAATCAGTATTCTCAGTATTGCGTTAATTGCACGTGCCCAGAATGATGCACCTTTCGTTCTCAAAAGCCAGGTCCCTCCGCTCGTGAGCCGCGCTCACCTCGCCGGACCCGCCAGTTCGCAGCAGCAACTCAACTTATCTGTCGGCCTGCAACTGCGCAATCAGCAGGAATTGGACAACCTGCTCGCGGCTATCTATGATCCCCATTCCTCCCTGTATCATCACTTTCTCACACCCCAGGCATTTGCCGCCGAATTTGGCCCAACGCCTGACCAGGTGCAGCAGGTCAAAGACTATCTCCAGCAGCAGGGGTTAGTCATTACTCATGTTTCTCCCAATGGGCTTCTGATTGATGCTACTGCCACCGTTGCCGAGGCCGAAGCTGCCTTCTCAGTAACGATCAACAACTATACGTTGGGATCGAATACTTTTTTCGCGAACGCTAATCCGCCTGTCATCCCGTCTTCGCTCTCATCGCTTATTGCCTCTATCGGTGGGCTCGATAACAGCGTCAAAATGCACCCACTCTATCAGGTTATCAGCCGTGGCAAACCATCAACCGGCTTGAATACTCGTGTTCCGCATACGCAGACCTCTCCAAAGGCCGCGCAAAGTGGTTACGGCCCATCAGACCTCAACGGCGCTTACGACGGCACCGCCCTCGAACAGGCAGGTGGCCAGGGCAACGGCCAGTCCGTCGCCGTCTTCGAACTGGATGGCTATCAGAGCAGCGATGTCACCACCTATTTCCAGAACTATAACCTTGGTAATCCCAGCATCACCAATGTCACGGTCGATGGCTTCGACGGCTCAGCAGGCGCGGGCGCCATCGAGGTCGAGCTGGATATCGAGGTCGTCGCCGCTATGGCGCCCAAAGCCTCTCAGATCGTCTATGAAGGGCCAAATACGACCCAGGGCGTCAACGACACCTATAATCAAATTGTGACCGACAATAAAGCCCAGGTTATGACCGTTAGCTGGGGCGAATGTGAAGCGCAGAGCGGCAATGCCGAACTGCAAACGCTCGACAACATCTTCAAGCAGGGCGCCGCGCAGGGCATCTCCATGTATGCCGCAGCAGGCGACTCCGGGGCTTATGACTGCAATGACACCAATCTCGCCGTAGATTCGCCCGCCGACGACCCCTACATCACCGGCGTCGGCGGTACGAACCTGCAAATCAGCAATGGCGCGTATGGCAGCGAATCGGTCTGGAGCAATCCCACCGACACGCAGCGCAGCCCCGAAGGTTCCGGCGGTGGTGGTGGCCTCAGTAGCTTCTTCCCAGAACCCAGCTGGCAAACCGGCCCCGGCGTCAAAAACCAGTATAGCAACGGCAACCGCGAAGTGCCCGATGTCTCCGCCGATGCCGATCCCCAGACCGGCTATGCCGTCTATTGTACCGTCTCTGCCGCCGGTTGCTCCTCAAGTGGCGGCTGGATTGTCGTTGGTGGCACCAGTGCCGCCGCCCCGCTCTGGGCCGGCAGCACTGCCAGCATCAACGATTACCTGCAACAGCATTCGAAATCGCGTATCGGCTATGCCAATCCCGTCCTCTATGGCCTGGAGAACGCGCAGCAGCCCAAAACGCCCTTCCACGACGTGACCAGCGGCAACAACCTCTATTATCCGGCCACGACCAATTATGACGAAGCCAGTGGTTGGGGTTCGCCCGATATCTATAACATCGCCCAGGACATTGCCGGTGGAGTAAATCCGCCACCTCCGTCACCAACGCCAGGCCCGACTGCGACTCCATCGCCCAGCCCGACGGCCACACAAACGTCCACCCCGTCGCCGAGTCCAACGGAAACTTCAACGCCGCCACCCAGTCCGACGGTTACCAATACGCCTGAGCCTACATCCACACCGCCGGGACCTTCCAACTCGCTGATTCAGGATGGCGGCTTTGAAGATGGTCCCGGCATCTGGCAGGAATCCTCGGCGGGCGGCTATGAACTCATCGACACTACCAACCCACATAGCGGACAGTACAGCGCCTACCTGTGTGGCTACAGCAGCTGCGATGATGTCATCAGCCAGGATTTCACCGTTCCCACCAATGCCTCCAGCATCAGTTTGAGTTACTGGTGGTTTGGTGATACCAGTAGCACCTCATCCAGTTGCAAAGATACTTTAACTGTTTCATTGCTCGATAGCAATGGCAGTGTCATCGGCAAGGTTGAGCAATCCTGCAACACCGACGCCAACCAGAGCTGGCAGCAGGTGCAGGCCGATCTCACCTCCCTGCTCTCAAGTTATGCCGGGCAGACAGTAACGCTCGTCTTTGAAGGCCAGACATCAACTTCACACGCGACGACGGCCTTCTTCGTCGATGATGTAGCAGTCACGGCCTCGTAGGAGATAAACAGTACACCGCCGGCATCGTTCCGGTAGTTGTCCTGTACCTTGATTTCGCGCAAGCTGGCCGCTAGAATGTCTAACAAGGCATTCTGGCGGCCAGCTTTTGTGAAGGAGTATTTTTTGATGATAACTGAGCAACTGGTGATCGGCGGAGAGCGCGTTTCCGCCGCGGATGGTAAAACCTTTTCCGTCATCGAGCCGGGGACGGGCGCTCCTTTTGCTGAAGTGGCTGAGGCTGGCCCCGGAGATGTCGAGCGGGCGGTACAGGTAGCTTGCAGAGCATTTGAAAGCGGGCAGTGGCCGCGTCTCAGCGCGACGGCTCGCGGGAGAATACTGCTGAAGGCCTCGACCATTGTGCGGGGACGCCTGGAAGAAATCGCAGTGATCGAGGCACGTAATGCAGGCAAGCCCATCCGCGATGCGCGCGATGAGATTGGCCTTGTGGCCGCGGTCCTCGAATACTGGGGCGGTGCCGCTAACAAGATTTTTGGTGAGACCATTCCAGTGCAGGATGCCGGTCTCGAAGTTACCCTGCGGGAGCCGGTAGGCGTGTGTGCCCTCATCACCCCCTGGAACTTCCCGCTCGTAATCGCATCGTGGAAGATCGCGCCTGCCCTCGCCTGTGGCAATACCGTTGTGGTGAAACCAGCCCAGCTCACGCCGCTTTCAGTGCTGGCATTGGCCAATATTTTAATGGAAGCCGGGCTGCCACCGGGCGTTATCTCCGTGCTGCCTGGGCCTGGCTCCGTCACCGGCGATGCGCTGGTCAGGCATCCCCAGGTGGGGAAAGTCTCGTTTACCGGCTCGACGGAAGTTGGCTCGCACATCATGCGCCTGTGCGCGGACAATATCACGCGTGTCTCCCTCGAACTTGGCGGCAAGGCGGCGAATGTCGTATTTGCCGATGCTGATCTGAACCGCTGCATTGAATCTTCTCTATTCGCCGTCTTCGGCAACTGCGGCCAGGACTGCTGCGCGCGTTCCCGCATCCTGGTTGAGCGCCCAATCTATGAGGAGTTCGTCGAACGCTTCTCGCGACGGGTGGAAGATCTCAAGGTCGGTAATCCTCTGCATGAAGAGACGGAGATCGGTTCGCTCATCTCGGCAGGCCAGCGCCAGCGTTCGCTGGATTATATCGCGCTTGGGCAGGAAGAGGGAGCGAGGCTGGTAGCCGGTGGAACCATTCCAGATGATGAGAGCGGATTTTTTCTGCGCCCGGCGGTACTTACAAGCACCGATAACGGGCTGCGGGTTAACCAGGAAGAGATATTCGGGCCGGTCGTCAGTATCATTCCTTTCGATACAGAGGAAGAGGCAGTGCGTATGGCCAACGATACAGTCTATGGTCTGGCAGGTTCCATATGGACGCAGAATCTTGGCCGCGCCATTCGCGTTGCCAAGGGCATACGCGCCGGAGTCCTCTCCGTCAATTCCAATCACAGCGTGCATACGGAGGCGCCATTTGGTGGCTACAAAAAGAGCGGCATTGGACGCGAAATGGGTATGCATGCCGTGCAACTGTTTACGGAAGTAAAGAGCGTGTTCTTTTCGCAGGACTAGTTTCTCAATCTCTATGCTATTCGTGTGAGCCTGGTGAATCTTTCCAATCAAATAGGGGTAATCCTGTAGGGACAGTGCCTGGTGCCTGTCCTGGAACCGCTATCAAGATGCAAGCAATGGGTGATGCCTCGTATTTTATCCTGTTTTGCCTGCGCGAGTAAGTATTTCGCTGCTGAATTCACTCGATTTGCGGGTGGACGTTAGTCAATTGCGCTTGACAGGGTTATTAAAATCATGTATCCTACATACAATCAACTGAAGACCGAAAACGCAACGATCAGGATCAGTAGACGAAAGCGCAGTCAAATAGCGAACCGGGAGAGTGCAAGCCGGTAGATACAGCGCCCGCCGAACCCACCTGAGAGCGCCGGCGAATCACAAGCTGGCCGGTACCTCACCGTTATCTTGAGGCGCGGTTGCATCACATTCGACCGTATGAGAGGAGTTGTGCTTCGCGGCATAACTCAATTGAGGTGGTACCACGGGCAACATTCAGGCTCGTCCTTGCACAAGGACGAGTTTTTTTATGGCATTTTTTAGGCGAGATGGTTCATCTAATCAATTAATGAAGGAGAACACGTAATGGCAGAATCAGAAAAGTTTGTTGAAGAGATTGTTGACCAGGAGGATGATTTTTCGCTCTGGTATAACCAGGTCGTGCGTAAGGCCGAACTCGCCGACTATTCACCCGTGCGCGGCTGCATGATTATCCGCCCGTATGGCTACGCGATCTGGGAAAATTTGCAGCGCCTGCTCGATGCCCGTTTCAAAGAGACCGGCGTCGTCAACGCCTACTTTCCCCTGCTCATCCCACGCAGCTTTCTGGAGCGCGAGGCCGAACACGTCAAGGGCTTTGCGCCGGAGGTTGCCTGGGTCACACGCGGCGGCGGCGAAGAATTGGAGGAGCCGCTGGCAATTCGTCCCACCAGCGAGACCATCATTGGCCACACCTACGCAAAGTGGATTCAGAGCTATCGCGACCTGCCCATCTTGATCAACCAGTGGAATAACGTTATGCGCTGGGAGAAACGCACCATCCTCTTCCTGCGCACGGCAGAATTTCTCTGGCAGGAGGGTCACACCGCCCATCGCACACTCGAAGAAGCCGAGGAGCGCACGTTGCAGATGCTCGAAGTCTATCGTTCCTTTGCCGAAGAGGACGCTGCCATGCCCGTTATTGCCGGGCGCAAGAGTGAGAACGAGAAGTTCGCCGGCGCGTTGCGTACCTACAGCATCGAAGCACTGATGGAAGACGGCAAGGCGCTGCAGGCTGGAACCAGTCACAACCTGGGCCACAACTTCGCACGGAGCTTCGATATTCAATTCCTGGATGCCGATGGACAGCGCAAATACTGCGCCACCACCAGCTGGGGCATGAGCACGCGCATGATCGGCGGCATCATCATGGTGCATGGTGATAAGTCCGGCCTCATCCTGCCCCCTCGCCTCGCGCCTTACCAGGTCGTCATCGTCCCCATCTGGCGCAGCGATAGCGAAAAGTCGGCGGTCGGCGAAATGGTCGAGCGGCTGGAAAAACTGCTCAAAGGCAAGGTTCGCTTCCACGTCGATAGAAGCGAGAACACGCCTGGCTGGAAGTATAACGAATGGGAACTGCGCGGCGTGCCTGTGCGCATGGAGGTCGGGCCGCGTGATGTGAAAAACGAGAGCGTCATGCTCGTACGTCGCGACAATCGCGCCAAAGAATCGGTGAAGGTCGAAGCCCTGCAAACGCGCCTGCCGGAACTGCTGGAGGAAGTGCAGTCTGCGCTCTTCCAACGCGCCGTCGAATTCCGCGACAAAAATACGCACTATACCGAAGACTACGAAGAATTCAAGCGCATCATCGCCGAGGACCGCGGTTTCGTGCGTGTGAAATGGGCCGAGGACAGCGAGGCCGAACTGGCCATCAAGGAAGAGACCAAAGCCACCCTGCGCGTCATCCCATTCGATCAACCCGCGGGTGGAGTCAAGGGCAAGGCCATCTACACCGGCAAACCGGCCACCTGCGAAGCGATTTTTGCGCGAGCGTATTAGGCGAGAACAACCATGATTACCTATAGCGATTTTGAGAAGGTCGATATTCGCGTCGGCAAAATAGTGCAGGTGGAGGATTTCCCACAGGCACGCAAGCCTGCATACAAGCTGAGCATCGACTTTGGGCTGGAAATCGGCATCAAACGTTCATCGGCCCAGATCACCAACTATAGCAAAGAGGAATTGCTGGGAAAACTGGTCATGGGCGTCGTCAATTTTCCACCACGGCAAATTGGCCCATTTTTCTCGGAAGTATTAACGCTTGGTGTTCCTGACGGCGACGGTAATGTCATTCTCTTAAGCCCAACAAGGGATGTTCCCCTGGGAGGGCGGATGTTTTAGGAGGAAGCGTCATGCGAGTAACTGAACTACTCTCGAAAACGCAGCGCGAAGCTCCCCGCGACAGCGAAGGCGGCAACCAGGAGCTACTCGTGCGGGCAGGTTTTGTACGCCAGCTTACCTCTGGCGTCTACACCTACCTGCCACTGGGCTATCGTGTCATGCACAAAATTATGGAGATTGTGCGTGAGGAGATGGAGCGCGTCGGCGGGCAGGAGGTCATTTTGCCCATCATTCAACCGATGGAACTGTGGGAGAAACAGCCTGCTGATGGGCACCCTGGGCGTGCCGAAAAAATGGGCGATATCCTCTTCAAGCTCAAGGACCGCAGGGGACGCGATATGGTGCTGGCTCCGACGCACGAAGAGGTCATCACCTCCCTGGTAGCCGAGTTTGTGCGCAGCTATCGCGACCTGCCGCAGCTCATCTACCAGATCAACACCAAGTTTCGTGACGAGCCACGACCGCGTGGAGGACTGCTGCGCAATCGTGAATTCATCATGAAGGACCTCTACAGCTTCGATGCCGATTTTGAGGGATTGGAACTCAGCTATCAGGCCATGGCCGAGGCGTATCGCCGCGCCTTTACACGTTGCGGATTAAAGTTTATCGCTATAGAGGCCGACAGCGGCGCAATTGGCGGCAAGGATTCGCAGGAATTCATCGCCATCACGGAGGCTGGCGAAGATGATGCCATAGTATGTGACAGGTGTCGCTATGCCGCGAATCGCGAGAAGGCCGAGTTTGTACGTATCGAGCTTCCGCGAGAGCCAGAGGCGGCGTTGGAGGAGGTGTATACGCCCGGCACCACCACCATAAGCGACCTGGCAAACTTCCTGCACATTCCCGAGGCGAAGACCATCAAAGCCGTCTGCTATGTCGCGGGTGGCAGGCTCGTACTCGCTATTGTGCGCGGCGATCTGGAGATTAACGAAGTCAAACTGACCAACGCGCTCTACCACGCGGGCATCAATGCCGCGGATTTACACCTGGCAACGCCGCAAGAGCTTGAGAAAGCCGGAATCGTTGCCGGCTATACCTCGCCGGTTGGCAAAGACGAACGCGTATTCATCATTGCCGATTCCTCGCTAAAGATGGGCAACAACTTTGTCGCGGGAGCTAATCGCGTTGATCATCACATCAAAAATGTGAACTATCCGCTAGATTTTCGGGTCGATGAATGGGAGGATATCGCCTCCGCTTATGTGGGTGCGACCTGCGCGCGCTGCGGTGGGACGCTACGGGCCGTTCGCGGCACCGAGGTGGGCCACATCTTTAAGGTAGGGACGCAGTACAGCGACCTGTTCAATGTTACCTACCTGGACGCGGAAGGGATAGCGCATCCAATCGTGATGGGTACCTACGGTATGGGTATCGGGCGCATGATGGCAGCCGTGGTCGAACAATCCCACGACGAGAAGGGCATCACGTGGCCAATTACCATCGCACCCTACCAGGTCATGCTGATCGGCCTTGATCTCGACAAACAGGAAAATCTGATGGCGGCCGAGCATGTCTACAGCTACGCGCTGGCTGCGGGCATCGAAATCCTCTACGATGACCGTTCCGAGAGCGCTGGCGTCAAGTTGAAAGATGCTGACCTGCTTGGTATACCGGTACGAGTGGTCGCCAGTAGCCGTTCGCTGAAAAATGGAGGCGTCGAAATCAAAATGCGCAGGCGTGATGAGACTCGCATCGTCTCCTTACAAGAATCAATCCTTGCCATCAAGGAGGAAATCTGGCGTGCGACAGCGTCCATAAACGCCAGAGTATGATGGATGAGTTTTGCTTTAATCCCTCCGGCGGGGAGATTAAAGCAAAACTCATCCATCATACCTCTCTAGAATAAAAAACAAACAGGATGATACCCGTCACTATCAAAATGATACCTAACCCTGCCATAGCGAAAAGCAGGGCCGTGTTAGGTCCACCGCCGTTCGTATTGCCACCCGTCCCATTTGTTGGCGTAGGTGTAGCCGTAGGAGTTGCTGTAGGCGTGGCCGTCGGCGACGGAGTCGGCGATGGTGAGGGCGAGGGAGACGGCGATGGCGAGGGAGACGGAGACGGCGATGGCGATGGAGATGGTGAGGGAGACGGAGATGGGGATGGTGAGGGAGACGGAGATGGTGAGGGAGACGGGGATGGCGAAGGTGAGCCTACGATTGGTGAGCTGACTTCCTTGTTTTCATATTGAAAAGAGCCACGACCGCCAGGGACAGCGCCTGTTGCATAGGTGCGCGGTATGAGTATGCCAACGAATGCCAGCAAGCAGAAGCCACAGCATACCAGTAAAAAGAAACAGCGAAATATTTTTGGCAACATAAAACAACCTCTCACAACACACAAAAATAGATTCTATACTACAAACGTTATGTTGCGGAGAGTTGTAACGCGCCGCTCATTGTCCCTGCTTGCTGCGCTGCCGGAATGCCTCGTAAAGTGCAATGCTACCCGCTACTGCCGCGTTGAGCGAGTTGATCTGCCCGCGCATCGGCAGCTTCACCAGCAGGTCGCAGTGTTCGCGCACCAACCGGCTGATGCCCTTGCCCTCGTTACCAACGACGAGCGCCAGTGGACCCGCCAGATCGGCCTGGTCATATTTGGTTTTGGCCTCTCCAACCAGCCCGATGACCCAGATATTCTGTTTCTTCAGGTAATCGATAGTGCGTGTAAGGTTGGTCTCCTGGGCGATGAGGAGATGCTCGGTCGCCCCAGCCGAGCTTTTGACGACTGTGGCATTGATTTCCGCGGCGTGATGCAGGGGTAGAACAACCCCATGCACGCCGACTGCCTCAGCTGTGCGCAATAGCGAGCCAAGATTGTTGACATCCTGAATCGCATCCAGGATGAGCAGGAAAGGCGCTTCATTTTTGCTACCAGCATAGGCGAGTATCTCATCCAGGCTCACATACTTGCGCGCTTCGACGATTGCCAGACAACCCTGGTGTACGGCTCCCTGGCTCAATTGATCGAGGCGCTGGCGTGGTACGGTTTCGACAGGAATATGCTTGCGTTCAGCTTCTTGCAGGATAGCAGCGATAGGAGAACTCTCGCGCTGTCCCTCGGCCAGCAGGATGCGTTTGATCCGGCGCGGCGAATGCAGCGTCTCCAAAACGGGATTGCGCCCCCAGATATATTCAGGCATCATAACTCCTTCAATTTTCCCTGATATGCTCAACCACTTCACGAATTGCCTCAACCACCAGTTCGGGCTGCTCGATATGGATGATATGGCCGCTATTTTCGGCGATAATCAGCTTCCCCTGCGGTGAGAGCCTGGCCATCTCAGCCTGCATTTGCCGCCAGGATTCCTCGGCCTTTTCTATCTCCCGTTCCGACATCATGCCCTCGAACATATCGGGCTTGCCGTGTGAAAACACCACCAGCGGAAAATCGAACCGCGTGCAGGACGTCGCCATTCTGACGCTTTCTCCCATCCAATTGCTCTCCAGGGCAGCCGCGAGCAGCGTTTTACGCAGGCTTCCGGCCACCACCATTGGCTGGAACACTGCCGGCAAACCTCTCGCGAAATCCAGCGCCGCATCCACTCCTCGTAGTCGTATATAGAAACGAATCAGACCGGCCCGGTTGATGAGCGATAAGAGACGAAATTTGACGCGATTCATCAGAATAAAATAGCGCAACTCGGCAGGATTATGCCGGGCTATGGTGGTAGGAATGGCATCGACCAGCACAAGACCCGCGACCTCGTCCGGATACTCACCGGCATATACCGCCATGTTCAGTCCGCCAAAAGAGTGTCCAACCAGGAGGTATGGGCCGGGAATATTGGCATTTTTCAGCAGCGCATGCAGTTCTTTACTGATCTGGCGGCTGGTGCGAGGGTTAGGGCCGAGATCGCTCCAGGCATAGCCCGCGCGGTCGTAGATGCATACGCGAGTGAAGGTGGCAACCTTCGCCTGCACCAGGCTCCAGACCAGTGAAGTATGGCACAGGCCCGCGTCCATAACTACCGTAGGGCTGCCCTCACCGGAAGAGTAAATATGCAGCCGGTAGCCTCCAACATCCACCAGTTTGCCCAACGATGGATAGTGACGCGAATCTAGAAAGAGACTAATTGCTTGATAAATTGCTCCAGCCATGAATAAAGGGAGCAAGGATAAGGCGAATCCGGTGAAAAGATGCCTTATCCCTGCGCGGATAGCTTGAGTTCGCATGAGAAAGCCTGGCCGTCTACCTTTCTTGTTTCTGAGTGATGTGTATGCGTATAGCATCTATCACTGAAGCGAACAAGTCAAGAGCAAGGTATCCCTCTGACTTCGATGTTTTGAGATCTCGCTGTAATTATCGTTGCCGGGATAAAAACGTTGCATAGAGTGCGGTTGCTTTGAAGACACAAAAAAAGCGCTGTCCCTAATGAATTTTCACCTGCAAAATTGCCATGTCATTCTGAGCGCAGCGAAGAATCTGCCTTCGTGGCCGCGGAGATTCTTCGCTGCGCTCAGAATGACATGGATCATCGATACGTACCGGTTGTGATTGTGAAAATTCATCAGGGCAGCGCCCGCAAACGGCATCGCTAGAGCCTAGACACGAGCCTCCTCCAAAGCCCTATCTTCAACCTCTGTTGCTTGCAAATCATGGCCTGCGCCTTCACTTAATCCCACCCGGCGCCAGATGGCGCGCAAGGGAGCAGGCGCCCACCAGTTCCATTGACCGAGCAGGCGCATTGTCGCCGGTACCAGCAGCATACGCACCAGCGTCGCGTCCATAATCACCGCGATAGCCAGTCCAATACCGATCTCCTGCACGAAAATGATCCTGGAAGTTCCAAATGCCCCTAATACGACCGCCAGTAGCACCGCCGCGCTCGTGATGAGCCAGCCGGTACGCTGCATGCCCGAAGCAATAGCAGCTCGATTGTCGCCCGTAGCGTCGAAGCGTTCCTTCACGCGACTGAGCAAAAAGACTTCATAGTCCATTGAAAGACCGAAAGCGATGGCGAAAATCAGAATCGGCTGCGTCGAATCAAGGCTGCCAAGCGACTGGAAGTGCAGCAGGTTTTCCAGGTGTCCATCCTGGAAAATCCAGACCAGCGCACCAAAAGTGGCCGAAAGCGAAAGCACGTTCAGGATAATGGCCTTGAACGGCATCACCAGCGAGCCTGTCATCAAGAACAGCAGCACGAAGACGGCGATGGCAATTACTGCCAGCGCGTAGGGAAGCGTTGCGCCCAGGCTGGCGAGCTGATCCATCTGCCCGGGAGTGACTCCGGTGACCAGCGACACAAAACCTGCCGGTGTTTTGATGGCGCGTACCTGGCGCACGATATCTTCCGCTGCCGCGGATCGTTCAGCCGGTTGCATAGCTACGGTGATCTGCGTGGCATCTCCATTCGCCAGTTGAGATGCCACTGTCGCCAGTTGTGGATTAGCCGCCGGGTGCGCATAGAGCTGCTGGTAATCGACAAGCGAGAGCGATGGATCGACCGTGACCAGGCTCTCTACGTGAATCACTCCCGGAATGGCTGAAATTGCATGCACATAGGCATCCAGGCTTGCCAGGTTCGAGGCGGAAAGAGCATCGCCAGGAGTGTTAATGGCGATTTCAAGCTGCGATGATCCCTCCTGCGCAAAATCCCCTGACAGCCGGTCCGAGACCACGCGAGCAGGTTGATCCGGCGCAAGTACGGTTACACCAGGTGTCGCGAATGAAGCATGTAAAAAGGGTGTGCCTGACAGTACAAGGATGGCGACGACAACCAGGGCGACCGGAATGGGCCAGCGCATAACAGCCTGTGAGAGTCGGTACCATGCTCCATGAGCTTCGCCGGAACTGGTAGGACTCTTTGATGCTCTACGACGAAACAATCCCTGAGTTGAGAGGGCGTTGACGCCCCTTCCAAGTAGTGCCAGCACCGCGGGCAGGATAGTCAGAGCGGCCAACAGCGCAACCAGCGTCGCTGCGATAGATCCCATAGCCATGCTGCGCAGGAAGAATTCAGGGAAGAGCAGCAGGCTCAAAAGGCTTGTGCTGACAGTCAAACCTGAAAACAGGATGGTACGTCCCGCGGTTGCCATCGTTCGCTGTATCGCGCCGCGTACATCATTTTCCTCTGCTTGCAACTCCTCGCGGAAGCGCGTAACAATGAAGAGCGAATAATCGATGGCCAGTCCCAGGCCCAGCATCGTGACCACCTGGATGGCAAAGATCGAGACATCCGTCAAGCCCGCCAGCACGCGCAAGACGGCGAATGCTCCCAGAATGGCCACACCCCCAATCAGCAGCGGCAGCGCGGCCGCTACCAGCCCACTAAAGACGATCAGCAGCAAGATGACCACAATGGGCAATGTAATCATCTCGGCCCGCTCAAGATCGGCGCTCGTCTGCGTATTGATCGCCACACTGACCGGAACATTCCCACCGACCAGCGTTTGTAACTCCGGCGAGCGAATCAGTGGCGCAATGGCCTTGTACTCTTTCTCCTTCGTGGATTCGTCCTGCGATGCCAGGTGGACAATGGCGAACGTCTCGTGGCCATCGCGAGAGAGAAAACTCGCGCTATGGGTTGAATAGTAGAAAGTAATCGAAGTAACCTCCGCCCTTGCCTTTAATGTCGCGAGCAACTGTGTCGCGGCATCCGTAAAAGCCGGATCGCTCGCACGCAGTGTATTACTGCTCATGAGGATGATGACATCAGCCGACGAGTTGGGAAACTTCGTGTTCAGCACATCCTGTGCCCGTGACGACTCACTGGCCGGGTCGACGAATCCTCCAGTTTTCAGAGAACCGAAGACGCCGAAACCGTAGATCGCCGCTGTCGCAACAAGTAGCAGAGCGATAGCGAGCACAGTCCAGCGCGCGCGATAAAATGTGCCGCCAAGTCTTGTTAACATGTTCCTGACCTTTCTGAATGAAGTTCATTCATTACGCTCAAAAAACCAACAAATTCACGCTTATTTTTTGAATTTACTCCCATCCCAACTGTGATTGTGGTACAGTGTTCGGTGTGTTTCAAATGAATGAAGTTCATTCATCACGCCGCACACATTTTACAATACGATAGAAATTGGTTCGGGTTGCAAAAATTTTTACTGGCTCGATTACTCGGATTCCACGATCAACGATGGCCCAAAGAAAAGCCGCTCGACGACCTCGATGGTACGTTCACGGTACAGTTTCTCGTTTTCGCCATGCTCAATGCAATAGCATTCGTAAAGCATGGAATGTACCATTCCGAACAGGATTTTGGCGTACATTTCCGTATCGAAAGGCGCCAGTTGACCCTGCTCGATGGCCTGCCGCAGGAAAGCATCGAGTGCCTTTGTAATCGATCCCTCAGCAAGCTTGTGTTGCCAGATCTCCTCAGCCGATTGCACATCGACCTGGAAGAGCGGCATCAATACTTGATTATCATGGCAAATGCGAAATGAGGCCTCAATGACGGCGCGTGGTACTTGCCTGATCGGTAAAGCAAGAATAGCAGGGTCTTGCAGAACCCTGGCAATCGCTTCTACCCAGTCAATGGAGACGCTGCTGTAAATTTCGTGTTTGTTATGAAAATAGAGATAGACCGTACCTACAGCCATACCTGCTGCGCGTGCGATATCGGCAATCGTCGTATTCTCGTATCCTTGCCTGGCAAAAAGCTCGGCTGCGGCATCAAGGATAGCGCGGCGCTTTGTACGTGTATCTTCTCTAGTAGTCTCCGGCATAAGTCCTCTTCGTAATGCTGAATGAACGTCATTCATTTTATACCATGAATGGAAGATAAAGTCAAGGGGCTGAACCGCTGATTACCTATAAGCCTGACTGTGGTTTGAATATTCTCAGGATAATTTCGGCATCTGGAAAATGCTCTTTGAACTGCTCAGGATAGTACAACGCTCTTCTGGATAGGCCATCAAGAGCGGAGAGAATAACTATCACCAGCTGGTCTGGATCGCGCAAAGCGATCTCTCCGCTGGCCTGGCCTTCGACGATAAGCTGCCTTCTACGGTAGCCCGGAGTGTAGAGTAGAGGCGCGTACGGTGGAACCAGGTACTGGACACGACGACATTGTCTTTGTAGCCTGAGATAAATGGAAGTGAAGAAAGAGGGCAAGTGAAAAAACGCCCGGCTTATGGCTCTACCGCACCTGGCTCACTATCAAACGGATGAAACAGCCCAAACAGTTCCCGTACCGGCGCGAAACTTCTACGGTGAATTGGAGTAGCGCCATATTCGCGTAGCGCTGCCAGGTGTGCTTCGGTGCCATATCCCTTGTGCTGGGCGAAGCCGTACTCAGGATATTGTTCGTGCATTTGCAGCATAATTCTATCCCGTGTGACTTTGGCGATCACCGATGCGGCCGCGATGGAGAGGCACAACGCGTCCCCATGAATAATGGAGCGCTGCACAAGCGGAATGTCGGGTAGGAGCAGCGCATCCAGTAGCAGCGCCTGGGGAGCAGGAGATAATTGCGCCAGTGCGGTACGCATAGCAAGCTTCGTGGCCTGCAAAATATTGCACTCGTCAATCAGTTCGACAGAACCTATGCCAATGCCAACCGTGAGAGCATGCTGCATAATGATTTCATATAGCCTAGAGCGTTCTGGTGCGGTTAATTGCTTGGAGTCGCGCGTACCGGCAAAAAGGGAAAAGCAATCCTTCTCCAGCGGTAAAATAACAGCCGCGGCTACCACAGGCCCGGCGAGGCAGCCGCGGCCTGCTTCATCGAGTCCGGCGATAAAAGAATAGCCCTGGGCAAGCAGGGCCATTTCTTCATCGAGCGTTGGTTCTTGTCGGCTATTCTTCGTTATTCTCACTGCCGGTAACTGGAGCGGCGGCTTTAGAGGCGCGAGTAGCCTCTTTCGCTGCGATCTCTTTGCTCGTCTTGGGGCGCAGTTCCTTTAAGCGCGCAGCCTTCCCTGTCAGCCCACGCAGGTAGTAGAGCTGCTTGCGGCGCACGCGAGCATGGCGAATGACCTCGATCTTCTCGATACGTGGAGAATTGAGGAGAAATGTGCGTTCGACACCCACGCCATGCGTGATGCGACGAACGGTAAAATTGCGGTTCACGCCGCCACCACGCAGGCGCATCACAACGCCCTCAAATGGCTGCAAGCGTTCGCGGTTCCCTTCAACGACCCTCACTTGCAGGCGAACTGTATCACCTGACTGAATTTCTGGTATATCTTTACGCAACTGGGCGCTTTCAACAGCGGCCAGCAGCGCACGTCCGGCAGACTTCGTTACTGTTTGTTTGTCGGCCATCCTTCACAACCTCCTGCGCGCGTCATGCTCAGCCTGTAGAGATAGAAGTAGTAAGTCCATTTCCGATCCGTGGTGAAGCGGAGCCTTCTGCGCTAAAACCTATGCTTTGGTGCTATTCAGCTGCTTCATCAAGCGCGATTTGCGGCGAGCAGCGTTATTACGATGAATGACGCCCTTTTTGGCGGCGCGGTCCAGCTCGCTCACAGCTGCCCGTACAGCAGCTTCGGCATTCACATCTTCGTCATTAATAGCCTGGCGAGCTTTTGTAACACGTGTCTTTACGAGTGATTTGATGCTGCGATTGTGCAAGCGGCGCTTTTGCTCCTGGCGCATGCGCTTTTCCGCAGACGGGTTATTGGGCATGTAAGTACTATTCCTCCCCGAAACATCTGCCCCTCTCACGGGCGAAATCTAAAAAACGTCTATGTCAGGGGCGACCGGCATGTAGCACGCGGATTCGTCCGGCATGTGGTCGCTCCGTCATATGAGTGCCCATGGATTATAGCAGAAAGGCTACGAATATGTCAAACAAAAATTACTAGTACAGGAGCACAGCTGCCCCGTAGGATGTGTTGGCGTATAACCAGGCGGCGTCATTCTCCTGCATGTTGATGCAGCCGTGGCTCCCATTGCCGGCAAACTGTTCATCGCCTCCCACATCGTAGTGCGGGAAATTGGTGCCGGGGCCATAGTTCACTCGCCACCAGCTATCGTGGAAGAAGTATCCACCATCGTGATATTCCATCGCATAGTTGATCTTGGTATCTGGATACCAGAATGCCGACCCTTTGGGTTCGCTCGACTTGAACACTGTCGGCGACTGCCGCAAGAAAATGTTCCAGAATCCAGGCGGCGAGGGCTTGTCATATTGGCCAGAAGTAATCAGGAACGAACGTACCAGCTTGCCGTTATCGTACAGGCGCAGCGTCTGCTCGATCAGCGAAACCACCAGTACCTGGCCCGACATCAGATTGTAATGCTTCATCAGCTCGATATCGGTCGCGTGTACCTGGTTCCACGGCGTTTTGTCGCTGTAATCGGCCTCCATCATCTTCAGATGCAGCATATCATTGTTGATCAGGTCAATCGCTGACTGGAAATCATCAATCGATTGCGTGCCCTGGGCGTACTGCAAGGCGGCATCCGCATCCGACCCTATACCCTGCTCGTCATATTCATAATCCAGGTTATAGCTGCCACCGTCGTAGGAATCGTGGTACTGGTGCGAGTTGCCCCAGCTGGTGACCTCCTTATGGAACTGGCTCAGCAGGTAGCTGGCCTGTCCCTCGATCAACGGCATCTGGATTGAGGCAAGATCGCTGTCAATTTGCGATGAGAACTTCAGGTAATCCGTAATCGACTTAGCGTTGGCGAGCGCCGCTTTATCAGCATTATAATGCTGTTGGAACGTACTATAGTTCTGACCATACTGCTTGAGCAAGTTAATATCGGCGTTGAGTTCGCTCAGTTTGTATGCGCCTACGTAGGGAATGGCCTGCGATGAGTAAACCGTCGTTTCATTCAGCTGCGTATTGATCTGATCGATCAAAGACGAGTAATCCTCCGGTTTGGTCGCATTGCGGAAGGCTTGCAGGTCGTTCTGCTGTTGCTGTTTGAGGCCCGTTACGTCCAGGTGCGAAGCTTGTAACTGCCGGATGACCTGCTGCAATGATAGCAGGGCGTTATACGCAGGCCCCATCAAGTGAAGCGCCTGCGTGGAACGTTTAGCGTTGTAGCTGATCTGCAGGTAATCTTTGGGATATTGGGCTTTTGCCAGTAAGTTCTGGTCGCTGGTCAGTTGAGTGGCAAAGATTTTCGCCTCGACGAAGTTCTGATCCTGCCGCTGGGCCAGGGCGCTTTCAAAGTTGGATAGGTCGACGGTAGCCTGGTAGTCCAACTCCTGCGTCACTTGCAATTCCAGGCCGCTCACCTGCACTTTCAGCAGACTGTAGCGCTGTGCCAGGTTTGTATAATATGCATTAACTGATGAGCCGTTGAACAGCCCAAAAGGGGCATTGGTCTGACTTAGTTGCGCTTCCTGATTCAATATTGGCTGGAGCATATCCGCGGGTACGCCGATGCTTCGCGCATTGGCTATGCTCTGGTCGAGCGCGGCCTTACTTGAAGTGGCCTGCTGTTGCGTTTGAGGGTCACCACAGGCACTTAATAAAAGCATCACAAGCAAGGCTGCTAGCATGACAAATGCGGCTTTGCCCGGACGCTGCCGCAGACGGGAGAGAGATGCCATTGTTAAAACATTCCTCCTCAGAAATTGTCGCATACATATGCATACAGAAAGATTAATAGGCATTTTATATAGGTATAAACGCCGCTTACCTATTATATTACATCGGTTAATAGCGGCAAACGTAACAAAAGGCCCCGGTTGGACTTGCGATGGCATGATGAATGAGACGTATCACAATGAATGAGACATATCACAACCGGACGCCATAGCATTGAAAACCCGTCCGGCCCTGTCATTCTGAGCGGAGCGAAGAATCTCTGGTACGATGGACACAGATTCTTCGCTTCACTCAGAATGACAGGGCCGGAGCCACTCGGATGACCAGTTTTGAACGTGAAAGTTCATCATGCCATTCATCATTCTTACCTTTGTTTGATAATCTACTGGCTTAGAGCCTGCTCCAGGTCCGCGATAATATCCTCAATATCTTCGATACCCACCGAGAGGCGCAGCAACGTATCGGTGAGGCCCCGCGCTTCGCGAATTTCCTTTGGAATGGAGCCATGCGTCATTGACGCGGGATGGCAAACAAGCGATTCCACTCCGCCGAGGCTTTCCGCCAGCGCGAACACCTTGAAGTGACGTACCATTGCCGTTACATCGTCATACGTTCCCTTGAATTGGAAAGAGACCATGCCGCCGAAGCCGCTCATCTGGCGCCTGGCAAGTTCATAGTCGGGATGAGAGGGCAGCCCTGGGTAGTAGACCTTTTCGACGCGTGGATGCTCGTGCAGGAACCTGGCAACTGCGCGCGCGTTCTCTTCGTGCTGGCGCATACGCACCGCCAGCGTCTTAATGCCGCGTAGCGTCAGCCAGCTATCGAAAGGCGCCGGTACTCCTCCTGCCGCGTTCTGGTAGAACTTGATCGCCTCGTATGCCTCCGCATTGTTCAAAACTACCGCGCCGCCAATGACATCGCTATGCCCATTGATATATTTTGTGGTGCTATGTACAACGATGTCCGCGCCCAGCTTTAGTGGTTGCTGAAAGTATGGGCTGGCAAACGTGTTATCCACGACGACCAGCAATTTGTGTTGATGCGCGATCTCTGCGACAGCTTGAATATCGATCAAGCGCAGGAGCGGATTGGTAGGTGTCTCCAACCAGGCGATTTTGGTGTTGGGGCGAATGGCTTTCTCAAATGCTGCAACATCGCCTGCCGGTACATAGCTCGTTTCGACATTGTAGCGACGCATCACGCGCTCGAAAATGCGATAGCTGCCGCCATACAGGTCGTCGCAGGCCACCATATGATCACCCGCGCTCAGCAGGCTGAGAACGGCTGCTTCCGCCGCCATGCCGGACGCGAAGGCCAGCCCATATGTTGCTCCTTCGAGAGCGGCGATACATGCCTGCAATGCGCTGCGCGTCGGATTATCGGTGCGCGAGTATTCAAACCCTTTATTTTCACCCAGTCCTGCCTGGGCATAGGTCGCGGTCTGGAAAATGGGCGTCATGACCGCGCCGGTCGATGGATCAGGCTCCTGCCCAGCGTGAATAGCCTTTGTCGCGAACTTCATACGAAAATTACTCCTTACTTTGGATGATTACTGAGGGCGACTACGAGAGTACGTCCTTACTATGACCACGAGATGATTACAGGCGAGAACGTATCCTTGTAAGGGCGTACCCTTGTGGTCGCCCTGAAGTTCAATCATAAAACGTTCTATTCATAAGACGAATAGAAGTCACGCCTGGTGCCTGAAAAAGACAAAGGTATAGTTCTGCAAATCGAAACAAGCAACGAAGCTCGTTTTATTCTGCTACTCCCTTCTCCAACTAACGCCCCCGTGAAAACGTAATAGTATCAGATGCAGGTGTTTGCGAGGGCCATTATAAGACTATGCCCTCCGACCTCCTGCCTATGATACAATTATAAGCAGGTCAGTCTCTGTCCAGTACTCAAAGAAACTCGAATATATGACAACTTCTCAAACGCAACATGGTTCACCAGACCCCGCCAGCAAACCGGTAATTGGTGTTCTGCTTGTGCATGGATTTAACGGCACGCAAGACGATATGATCGAATTGGAGCAACACCTGCGGGAACATGGCATGCTGGCCGTCAACATGTTGTTGCCGGGGCATGGTATGGACCATGTGCGCGAGTTGATGACCCTTGGTTGGGATGATTGGGCGCAGGCAGTGAGCAATGAATTGCGCGTGCTGAAAGCTCGCTGCGACCAGGTCTTTCTTGTAGGGCACTCGCTGGGTGGAGCGCTGGCGTTACATATTGCAGCACATGAGGATGTAGCGGGTATCGTAGTGATGTGCGCTCCGATCTACATGCATCCTCTACTCAAGCCATTTATTGGCGTAGCAAAATTTGTTGTCCCATTGCTGCCAACGATTTATGAGGATGTGCGCGACCGTGATGCACGCCGCCGGTACAAGCGCGGCACCTACCATTGGACTCCGGTACGGCCAATCGAAAGCATGTTGAAGTTTTTGCCCAGGCTGCGCGAGGAACTGCCACAAATAACTGCACCTGCGCTGATCATGATAGCGCTGCACGATCACGTGGTTCCGGCTCGTGATGGGCATGAGATTTATCGTCGCATTGGCTCGCAAGAAAAATACCTCGTCACTTTCCATCGCTCCTATCATATTATTATGAAGGACCATGATCACGAAGAGGTATTCTCTAAAACATCGGCCTTTATTCAACGCCAGGCAGCTAAGTTAAAGCTGCACCGGCAAAATTCGCCTGCGGATCAATCGGCGTAAGAGGTACTGGAAGACTTCACACAAGCTCGTATTTCAGATATACTCAGGGACTGTAGCACAACATTAGGGGAAAAAGAAAGTCTTGACACAACAAGTGAGTGACCCACCAGATCAAACGCTGCCACCAGAAGGGAAACCGCGGGGAAATACAGGCTCACCGTTTTCGAAAGCGGGAATTTTCTCCTTGCTTACTCTCATTGGCGTGTTGCTGCTTCTGTTCTCCGGCTTACTCGTTGTTGGCCTGACACAGACGAATAGCACTCCTGTACAATCGGCCACTGCCACTTCGCCCACGCCACAGGCAAGCCAAACCGCGACCGGGAAAAAGACACCGGGCACTACACCTGTACCAACGCAAAGCCCGCAGATAACACCTACTA
Organism: Ktedonobacteraceae bacterium; assembly: GCA_035653615.1. Lineage (NCBI taxonomy): Bacteria > Bacillati > Chloroflexota > Ktedonobacteria > Ktedonobacterales > Ktedonobacteraceae > Ktedonobacteraceae bacterium. The sequence continues at coordinate 115,456 of DASRBN010000003.1, forward strand.
TTTCGGCGCCTATCTTTTCACCGAGCAATTCTGTTTTGCCTGTCCTGCAGTTGCCAGGTGATCATTATGTTATCTATGAGCAACAAAACGGCCTCTATTTAGTCTCAACCAGTAGTAATTTCTCTGAACGGATACCGGCAACCGGATTCGTCTATAACGAGGCGGTGCCTCCAATTCTGACGCCCAATGGTCAAATACTCTATGCCGGAGACGGTCTGTGGATGACAGATATTTTTGGTGGGACTCCGACGAAAATTGCCGGCATTGCTTCCGGCCAGCTCATCACCTCGATGGCCCTCAGCAGCGATGGAAAGATGGTTGCCTGGACGACCGAATCTACCGACGGCACAGGCCCCATCGATCTCTATGCAGGCCCAATAGCGAGTCCAACGCTGGTGTATGGGCAATCCGCTTTGAATTGTCCTTGTTTCCGCATTTTCTCGTTCCTGAATGGCTCAGGCTCTCATGCCGATAGCACGCTATTGCTTACCGACGATCGAGGAAGTCATGAAGCCGTACAATATGGCCTATGGTCGCTCGACCTCGATTCGACGCCTGCCCAGCCACAATCACTTTTAGATGAGGACTCCGAACAGGGACCGCTGGCCCTCGAGCCATATGGCAATGTGCTGCTGTTTTCGACCAATGAAGGGGCAGCTCCTGTCCCCGCCGATAACAGTGTGCCTTCCGATGTTGCGACGCTTTCCTATGCCAACAGCCTGGACCTGGCAATATTAAGCGGTTCGCCTTTAGTTTTAGGGCAAACAGATGTGGTTTTGCCAGCCCAGAATAGCCTGAGCAATAGCGCTGACTATCGTTGGGTCACCACACCGGTATTTTCTCCTGACGCGCATACATTGGCATATGTAGAGTTCTCGAGCGACTCACAGCCGCCTTATGACCGGCATAGCGCCATTTACACTGTACAGATCAGTGGCTCGGGTACGCATCTCACCGCCAGCAAGCCAGTGCTTGTGGCTACTACGACAGATCGATTGCTCGAACTAGGAAGCTGGTTCAACAGCCACATTATTACCTTCTATGGTGATGGAATCCTCTACGCCTTCGATATACAAACCGGTGCTCTTACCAAAATAGCGGCCCCTGGACATTATGCTCGCATCATCGCTGTTGTCGGTTCTGGCCTGAACTGATCGGTAATTGTCCATCTCAAGAATCTAAAAAGGGCATCTACACTATGACAATAGATAATGATCGAACGTGTCATAGCAAGATTGCCCTTGTAGGGACAGCGCCTGGTGCCTGCCCGATTCGGGATACCCGCACTTATGAAATTTTAATAGCGGTTCTGATTAGCCTGGTTGGCGAGTGCGCCGTTGTTTGCGGCGCTGGGCTGCGGCTTTACGCTTACGGCGTGCCTGTGGACTCTCGTAATGGGTGCGACGGCGCGCCTCGGAGAGAACTCCATCCTGTTGAACCTTACGATTGAAGCGTTTAAGCGCCTGCTCAAACGAATCGCCTGGATTTACTTTAACTTCACTCATAGCGATCACCAGCGCGATCTACGGTCACTACTGCGGCCCGACCTTTGTGGCTGGTAGCAATCGCTACAATAGACGGGCTTATCTCCGCGTGGCTGGAAAGGTACCAGCGCCTCGTTACCACAGCTGGAACAAATGGCGGTATACATCTGGCGGGGTTCGTGTGAGCCGCCCCGGCTGCCACTATATCCGCCGCTGGCCTGTGAGCGGCGTGCAGCGCGGCAGGACGGACAACGCGTGGGGGCGTTGGTCAAATTATGGCTCGCAAAAAATTCCTGCTCGCCAACGGTAAAAACGAATTCTGAATTGCAGTCGCGACAATAGAGGGTCTGATCACTCAATGCCATGTTTCTTTCCTGACTTCTGGGTCTAAATGTAAACAATCCTTCGTGTATGGCATTACTTGCAACAGACAGACTCCCTATTCCGAGCAACTATGCGCTATACAACGTTTAACGAGTATATCACATTTTCCCCAAAAAAGCACGAATCTAAAACATATTTCTCATACCGCCGAAAAATTCGATACGGCGCGCAAGCTGATCTAACCGCCATCATCGGTGGCAGAGGCATCTTGGCTCTTATGTTATAATGGGCATATTAACCTGCTTACTATTCTTTCTGGAGTGGAGAATATTCAACGATGCCAACACGGAATGACGCTTATCAGTTAATGACCAGCCATGTAAAAAATGAAAATTTACGGAAGCATATGCTCGCGGTCGAAGCAGCCATGCGTTTCTACGCTCGTAAATATGGCGAGGACGAGGAACTCTGGGGCATGACAGGCCTGCTACACGATTGCGATTACGAAGAATACCCCGACCTGCGCGAGCACACACATGTATCGACGGACTGGTTGCGCGCGGGTGGCTATGACGAACGCATTATTTATGCTATCCTGGCGCACAACGATCTTAATGCCGCTACCAATCCACGTAATAATCTGCTTTCGCACGCGCTCTATGCCTGTGACGAAGTAACGGGGATGATAACGGCTACCGCGCCCACCACCAAATGCCACTCAAGAAAATTATCCACCATCCTGCCCGAACTCATCGCCCTTTTTGGCATGGCCGCACAACAAAAAGAATACGCCACGCTCCACTAAACGGTGTGTGATTTGCAGGATTTCATGGCCACCAAGGCCAGCTTGTGCTTCACTCAGCGATCGGCATTTTATACTTCACAAGTAGTCTTCAAGTAGCATTTATTCGACGTTGCATTGTCACCTGTTTTGTTCAGAAGTTAGAGAGTACGTAATCTACTTTTTGCCGCGTCTGTCACGAGGATGGAATATAATTGTATCAATCTTGAAGAGAGAACACAACAGGAAGAATGATGCAGGGGAGGATACTACATGGCAAATCAAGAGCATGTTGCTATTCTTAGGCAAGGCGTAGAGGATTGGAATATATGGAGAAAAATACACTCAGAGATAAAACCTGATCTTGGTAAGATCAACCTCTACAGTATAGACAATACCTATTTTTACGCAGCCAACTTCAGCAATACCTATCTTAGTGGGGCGATCTTCGGCGATGCCTACCTCAAGGATGCTGATCTTAGCCGAGCTAGTCTTGTCCAAACTAATCTCTGTGGTGCTAATTTGGAGAAGGCTAACCTCTATGGTGCTGACTTGCGCGGCGCTAAACTATCAGGCGCACACTTGAATGGTGCCGATCTTCGTTATGTTGACCTCGAACGAGCTGACCTCTCAGGTGCTAATCTTAGCGAAGCAACTATTGGTCCTGCTAACTTAAAGGAAGCTGATTTAAGCGTTGCCAACTTGAGCGAAGCGACTCTCATTGGTGTTGGTCTTGAATATGCAAAGCTTTACAGGACCAATTTAACACGAGCAGTTATTGAAGACTGCCGGATTCATGGAATATCTGCTTGGGATGTGCAGCTAGAGGGGGCGAAACAGCTTGATCTCAGAATTACACCCTTTGGTCAACCAAAGGTCACCGTAGATAATCTTGAAGTAGCTCAATTCATCTATCTGCTACTCAGCACTCACAAAATTCGTGAGGTGATTAATACCATTGGGCAAAAGGGCGTTCTGATCCTTGGACGCTTTACGCCCGAGCGCAAAGCCGTCCTGGATGCAATTCGGGAGAAACTACGCACCCTCAATTTTCTGCCCATTGTCTTTGACTTTGAGCGTCCCACAGCCCGTGACTTTACCGAAACGATTCTCACGCTTGCTGGCTTATCCTGCTTTATCATTGCCGATATCACCAATCCCAAGTCCAGTCCGCTAGAGTTACAGGCCACCGTCCCGAATTACATGATCCCCTTCGTGCCGATCATTCAAGAAGGTGAGCAGCCCTTTGCCATGTTTACCGATTTGCAGAATAGGTATCACGACTGGGTCCTGGATACGCTCCGCTACGATACGCCTTCGAACCTCGTCAAAGTCTTAGAGCAAGCCATTGTGAGACCGGCTTTAGAACGGCAAGCTGAGTTACTGCTTATCAAAGCTCAGGATTTGCGAACGAGACATATCAAAGACTACTTCTAAGCAAGGCCTCCACTTACAACACATAATGGTGACGTGAAGAGAGAGTTGGTAGGAAGTACGCTCAGAATCAGTGAGCTGGCCGTGAAGCATTAAGTGGCCGTTTTGTACGAAATCTGAGGCAGAAAGTCGGCAACCCCTTTTATTGCTCTCACAGAGATGGAGGGAAAACTTATGGACGGCTTACGCTACACAGATCAGACTCGCGGTTGGGATATTGTTTATATTTTCTCAAGCAAGCAAACGGTAGAACTGCTTCTAATCGAAGCATGAAGCCATGATATACTTCACGGAAAGTTCTGATTTTATGGGTAAAATCACACGATGCTCCGCGTATTCTCTTGCTCTTCGCCAGTAAGCGCTACTCAGCGACCGCTTCTGGTACACCTGCCAGTCCCAGCTGATCCGCAATGCTGCTCATGGCCTCAATCACATTGGCAATATGCTCATCCAAGTCCACTCCTAACTCGGCAGCGCCTTTTACCAAATCCTCTCGGTTTACTCCGGCAGCAAAGCCTTTGGTTTTCATCTTCTTGCGCACTGAGGCGACAGGTAATCCTGGGAGCGTCTTCTGCCGAACCAATGCAGTTGCCGTAATTATCCCGGTGACCTCGTCGCAGGCATACAGGGCGTGATCCATCAATGACTTGCGCGGTTGATTTGTATTAAGCTCGTTATGCGCTAGAATTGCATAGATAATCCGTTCATCATAGCCACCGTTGCGCAGCCATTGTGCCAGCACCTGTGTATGTTCATGCAGATCGGGATACTCTTCATAATCGGCATCGTGCAGCAAACCCGTCATGCCCCATAGTTCTTCATCCTCGCTATACTTGCGGGCATAAAAGCGCATGGCGGCTTCAACTGAAAGCATATGTTTGCGCAGGTTTTCATTTTTTACATGTTCGGTCATTAAACGGTACGCATCTTCTCGTCCAGGCATAGGTTGCCGTATCTCCATTCCAGAAAACATCGAGTGAATTTAACTTCATTTTGCCAGTATAGCATATCCTGTCACTTGCCCCAGCTGTTCCGCCTTTCATCAGCTCCACGGAGTATGACAGGAGTAGGCCGAGGCTTCACTGCTGCCCATGCCTGGAGAGATAAGCGGTAATATACTTTTGCAGCTTTTCCAGCTCATCGGGCCTGAGCAGTGACATGACAATATCCAAAGGCACTTCTATTTTTGCTCCCCCTGGCATATCTGCCACCTTGTCAAGGCCTGCTTTCTCTAGGAATTCAAAAAAGGTCTCTGCCTGAATAACGAAGCTGGTGCCCTCTTCGTTCAGCTCGAAGATCGGGTCGATGAAAGCAAACATATCATCGAACATGCGGCCTCCCTCAAAGGCAATTACTTCCCCTCTTTATAGGTGGAGAGAATATCTCCCAGCTTCTCCCCAGCAATAAAGCGTATGCTTTCAATGACCGGCTCGCTTTTGGCAGGCGGAAGAAATTCGTTTTCGTGGTATTCCTGGATGAATTCGCAGCGGCCATTCTGGATGGCCTGCCGAACTTCTTTCAAGTTCTTGCCCTTGACCTCCACGGCCATGAAGCTGTAGAGCAAAGTAAATGCATCGTCAAAGTCCGCGCTGAATACCGCCGCCAGGAAAAATCGGGCTTGCGGCGATTGCGAAGACTGTAGCACACAACGGATTTCGGTATAGAGGGATGGCTTGCCTGTGCTATCAAATGCTTCGTAAGGTTTCTTTCCCGTGCCGGTTTTGCTGGCCTTGTTGTCGTTTGCCGTTGTCCAGGTTGTCTGATTCCTGCGTAACTGCGATAACGGGTCGTTCATGCTTACAATGTTTACCTTTCCTTTGCGCTCCCCTCTCAGGTTGGTCTCCGACATGATCAACAGAGGAACGGCAGACCTTCTCCGCGATGTGCTCTGGTACCATTGCACGCTTCCACTGTAGCAGGTGAAGGCGGTAAGGACCTACGAGAAGGACGGGCTGCTGGGAGACGAAAGGCGGTACGTACCTGGGAAAAGCGCAGAAAAAGATGGAATAGGATAAGCTGATCATTCCTTCCATCTTTCACCCAGGTGCAGCCAGTTTCTTTCCCAGGTGCGATCCGTCTCGATCAGGTAGACTGAAGGTGTTTAGAGCTGGAAGCACTCCCTTGAGGGAGATTCCAGGGACAACAAAGCGCGTGATCCCTGCTCTAGTGGTCTAACCGCTACAAAGGATCAGGGCCGCCTCCCCTTGGAAGCTGGTTGAGCCGCTCCCGCTCTCCTGCCTACTTTACCGGGCTGGAGATCGTTGGTTGAGCCGCTCCCCCACAAGAGGGCACCAACCTGTCGTCCTCGTAGGTTGTCCGTGTCGTGCGTTCTCGAAGTGCGTCTTCGTAGCGTCGTACTCTCTGTCCTTTCAGCGAGGGACAGGCTACGTCGTCATCACCCCCATCGTGGAGGTATAAACAGCGTAGCTGCTGAAAGTGCTGTCTCGGAGCGCAGGCTTTCAGTCGAATGGAGCGAGTCCAGTCTTCGCAGGAATGTCCTTACCATGATTGTCGTCTACTGGAGTGTGTTCTTTCTGTATAAGTAAGGAAGGGCAAGTGTATGGGCTCTCGCAAGAGCATTATCCGTGAGGCAATTGAGCGGCTCGACCGCCTGATGGCGATTGGGGAGAGTCGGTTTCAGGCCAAGCAGGCAAAGCGTGCCGCCTCTGCTGATACAGAGTGGACCGCTTCCACCGGCAAGATACACTCGCACACCACCCGTAAAGTCTACCAGCAGCATGTGCTGGCCTTTATCAACTGGGCGCGAACGACCCACGGGATCACTCGCTTGGCCTGGCTGGACGAACGTGCCGACGACCTGGCCACCCAGTATCTCGCGGCACATGTTGCTACTGACAGAAGCCCCTATACTCTGCAGACAGAACGTGCCGCGCTGCGCCTGTTCTTTGGCGACTGGAGCCTGGCAGCAGCAGTGAGCATCCCGAGGCGTACCCGTGCCACTATCACCCGCTCCCGCGGTCCGGCCAGCCATGATCGGCACTTCCAGCCGACGCATTGGCAAACGCATATCCGATTCGCACAAGCGTGTGGGCTGCGCCGTGCAGAACTGCGCGATCTACGGGTGCGCGATGTGTATACGGCTGACGATGGGAAGCTCTTCGTCCATGTGAAGAGTGGCAAGGGAGGGAAAGCGCGTGAGGTTCCCGTACTGTCCGGTCATGAAGAGGATGTACTCGCCGTCATCCAGGGACGGGCTCCCAACGAAAAAGTCTTTGACCACATCCCCAGGCACATGGATGTGCATAGCTACCGGCGCGACTCGGCACAACGGCGCTACCTGCAGCAGGCGCCAGGGCAGGCGTTACCTCCGGTTGAAGGACGACTGAGGCGCGATGACTACGACCCCGTCGCAGCGCAACAGGTTTCCTGGGCCCTGGGACATAATCGGCTGGATGTGGTGCTTCGGCATTACCTGCGCTAGTGAGCATCCTCTCAGTGCTGGAACAGGTCTGTCCTCTTCGCTCAAAAGCCTTGCACCATTGATCCTGTCTTCGACCCAGGTCTTTCCGTCATTTCCCGTCAAGTATTCAGGTCAAGACCGTCTCTGGTCCGAATTGACACCGGCTGCCCTGTAGTCAAAAGGACGAATCTCAGCTTACCTCTATCCAAATGCTTGTGATATCACCTCTACTATGCTATAGTAAATCCGCATTTTATCATATAAATCATTTGAAGATGTATCCCGGTAAAACAAAAAATCCTGCCTCCCGAGCTTGAGATGTGGAAATGTGAGGTATCCTATGCCCTCGCGATCAACTAATCCCATTGCGATGGCGTTCAACATTCTGGAAGAGTACCAGAAGCCCTTAAGGGGTACCCTAGTAGCCTCTGGTTGTCCAGGAGAGCTGCAACGAAAGATACTTAGCGACCTCTACGCGACCGATGAGGTCTACCTTTCGATCAACCGACCGTACAAACGGGAATCTGGCACTTTTGCGGATTTCTGTGCTAGATGCAATCTCCATGATCAGCTAAAAGAGATGCTCCCTCAATTTGAAAAGAGCCATCTCTATGTACACCAGGTTCGGGCTATAGAGAGCATTTTGGATGCGTATACGACCATTATCTCAACTGGTACGGGTAGCGGCAAAACGGAATCCTTTCTTATCCCGATCTTCGATTATTGCCTGAAGCAGCGGGGAATACGCGGAGTCAAAGCAGTTATTCTCTATCCCATCAATGCCCTGGCAGCCGATCAGTTGCAGCGAATCAAAAAAGCAACCGGGCAGCGCGGTATAACGGTAGGTAGCTTCGTCGGCTCAACACCTCAGGGCGAGCGGGATCGTTTGATAAACAACCCGCCCGATATTCTCATTACCAACTATGTTATGCTAGACCGGCTCCTTACAAAGGAACACCCACGTTCCATGTTTGAGCGATCAACGCACACATTACGATTTCTGGTCGTTGATGAGATACACTATTATCGAGGCACAAAAGGGGCAAATCTGTGCCTGCTATTGCGCAGATTACGCACACTTTGTGCAGACAAGGGACAGTTAGTTCAAATTGGCGCCAGCGCAACACTCCGCCAGGGCGGAGGCTACTACAGCGATAACGACCAGGAGCAAATCGAAACATTCGCTCGATCGCTGTTTGGCCAGGAAGCGACGCAACGTTTCAAGTTTATTACCCCTATCTATGATGACTTCCATCCTGAAGAAGGAGCAGTTGATCCCGTCCCCGGGACAGACCAGCCTCCAGAAGATTTCTCAGAAACGCAGACCGATTCAGCCGCTATCAGAAAACTTGCGAATCATCTGGCCGGAATGCCGCTCCCACCTTATTTTCCAGGAAGAAAGCAACTTGATCCTCTCTTTCAGTTCGCGAAACGCAACCTGCTCCTTAATAAGATGCGCGAAGAATTGCAAAAGAAAGCCTGTACAATCGACGAGTTGACAGAGTTATTCAGGCGCGTGTACTACGACAATCATCGCCGGGAACCGCGACAGCCCAAACAGATGGTCTACGCCTATTTGAGGCTGGTGAATTATCTGAACTTCCGTCACAGTTCTGGCGCTCCTTCAGTACCAGAGGCGCTACTTGACTACCGTCTTCACCTCATTCTTAGCAATCTTGAGGGGAATCTTACTCGCTGCCTGCGTTGTGGGCGCTATCACGATGGGCAGCGCAAGCATTGTGTCTCCTGCAATGGTCTGCTCTTTTCAGTGAGCAAGAGACAACCTGATCTCTGCCTTGCCAGGTGCAATAGTTACAAGCTCTGGCCACACCTGCATCGTCAGGATAGTGATACCCGTCATACCTACACTGTCCTGGTACAATCTCTCATTGAGTCTCCTTCCAGCGGGGCAGCTCAGCGTTTTGCTATAGAACCCGATCTAGAAGCTGAAGAAGATGACGAGAGCTATCTGCTGCGCACTCTTCGCGACGACTCTGAAGGGGTAACAATACTTGGATTGGCCGAGGATGATTGGCTGCATGAACTAGAACTGGAGCCACGCCGCCTTTACTGGCAAAATGTGCAGCGTGTCGTGGACGCGGTAATTATCAAGCCCGATACAAAGATCGACTCAAAAATGCTGGCTTTCATCGATAACCGGGAGAAGGCATCGGGTATACGTTTTCGCCTGCGTGATGAAATTGCTGAGCGAACACTTACCATCTGGGCCGCTGTGCAATGGGAAGCATCGGGTCCGCTTCCTCTTCTCACGGCGTATCGTCGTTTGGCAGGGCAGGCCCAGCAATATCTACAGACCATAGAAGAGACTGATGATCTTCTTGGCGAGATTTTGCGAGAAATGCCGTTCTGGTTTGCTCGAATGCTTACCCGGCCAGACGAATACGACTCTTGGCAGATCAGGCTACATGAGGGCAGAGAAAAAAGCCTGTCAGCGGAGGAAAGACTTTTGTTGAGAGAGGTATTTTTTCCTCATGGTGCGATAGACAGAAGCGCTTTTAATCTCACGACGGGTTCCGAGAAGCTTAAACATTTTTACCTGGAAAAATATCGTGTATCAACAGAGTACGGTCTGGGATTGGCGAGCGCAAAAGAGATAGGATATGACGTTACCTCCCTGGGGGAACAGGGGCAGATCTACCGGCATGTGATCGAGCAACTTGGTGCCGCACATATCGAGGATTTGCTTCTAAGTTTGCGTACTCAGGGCATACTGGTTTGCAAGCAAACCCCGGGCGGGATGCAATTCTACCAGTTGAACCCAGCACACCTCACACTCGCCTGCTCTTCTCAGCAGGCTCTGCCTGCTGCTTCTGACCTGCCCCTGGCTCACATCGAATGCCATACAGCCGATCATACGAGTAAAGAGCGAGCAGATTATGAACAGAGATTTTCTCAGGGGAAGATTCACGCCCTGATCTGCACCCCTACCCTGGAGATGGGAGTCGATATCGGCGGCCTTAGCTGTGTAGCTATGATTGGCTTCCCCCCAAGTCCCGCGAACTATGCGCAACGTGCAGGACGCGCTGGACGCAACAGCATGCTTCGCTCGGCCACCATCATTGTGCTCTCTTCTTCGGGTAGCAGTTACGATGCCTATTATGCAGCCGACCCACGCAAGATGATCGATGGCACCATTTCACCACCACAATTTTCCCTAGCCAATACTAAATTACTCGTGGCTCATATTTATGCATATCTGTTGGCAGGGAAGCAATTGGGTCTATTCAAAAGCCGTGAGAAATTCAGTTATCGCGTTGATCGGTTGATCGCAAACGATGAACTCGACCTTCGTTCTGAACTTGGCGACGAGTACAAGGAGATGGTCGACTTCCTGCGCGAAGATATGCACCGATTGGCAGATCAAATCTCAGACCATGAGCAGGGCTACAGGCGCGGTCTTTTCCCCGACTACGGCTTCAGAAAAGATGGCGTTCCGCTACTCGACCCTGCTCAGCTTGTTTCCGAGAAAGAAGACAGAGAGGCGGGGATTCTCACCAGACGCGAGCCGGAAGAGGCTGTGCGAAAACTGGTCCCAGGACGCATCGTCTACTGTGGGGGGCGTCCTGTACGCGTTAAGCAGAATCAGCCTCGCGGCGACGCCTATGATGATAAGGCGATAGATCCCGAAGGACAGAAGTTTCGAGCTTTTAGGCACTTCATCGCAGAAGAAAGAGATGAGCAGTACGTCTATGCCAGGCGCGATGTAGATGCGCTTTATCTTGTCAGGCGAGAACTGCTCGTGAGAGAGCCTGTTGCAGAGCTACAAACGCAAGGGCCTGGATATTGCCGTATCCACCTGATCCGCAAGGGAGCGCTTTATTTTATCAACGAGGGGATGCTCGACTTTAGAGAAAGCGAAACAGGGTTTCCAATCGCTGTTCCATTTCATGACCAGGATGGTGATTATCGCGTAGGAGCGGCCCTGACGCGCGATGGACTTCTGCTATCCCTTGCTGAGCAGATACTTCCACCTGATACCCGTGCAAACTTTCTGGCGATACTCCTGCGCAGCATTCCTGATTACTTTAATCTGGATGACGGCGAGTTGCGCGTTGCCTCAAATGTCGAGCTTTTTTCGCCTGATACTCGAGTCAGCGATAGTAGTCAAAAATATATCTTCCTGTATGGACAGGATGAGGGCGGGTTGATACCCTTCGAACGCATCTTTGAGCATTTGTCGGAATTCTTGAAGTGGCACTTGCAGGTGCTGGAAAGCTGTTTGTGTGACGACAATGGATGTTACCATTGCCTCTTGAGCTTTAACTCCCAATATCTCACCGGAACGCTCTCTCGCCAGCAGGCCGCATCATTTCTACGCGCCTATTTGGGAATGTCCTTGCTGCCCCCTTACCTTCCTCTAAATACTCCTACTCCAGCGCAGATGGACCTCCTCCTCAAAGTGAATTGGCGCGGTAGGAGCGAAGTACAGGCTGAGAATCGACTCACCGGGACGACCAGGATGTACGTTTCCGAAAAGGGTGTACAGGATCAGAACACAGCTATCTACAAGACGATCCATAATGCGCTTCTTGGAGAGGCTACTACTGGAGCGCGCAGCGTAAAGATACTATGCAATCCTTCCTATATTCATGACCAGTTGCAGGGGAAGGCGAAGGTCACAAAAGGGCAAGAAGCATTTTTCCAGGTAATGCTAACCCTGCGCACCTGGGAGAACTGGACTTCGATAGCAGAAAGGGGGAAATAATGCCACCGGTCATACTACCGCTTTACGGGCTTCCGCCCACAGGTGCGGGAGCAGAAGCAGAACAAAAGATGTTGAACTTCTTAAAAGCACTACCTGAGAACTACTATGTGTTACGCGAATTGCGAACACTTCCCAGCGAGGAAAGAAGACGAATCGGTGCTGTCGAAGATCGCCCCGATTTTGTCGTTATTGGTCCGGAAATAGGTTTAGTGGTCTTGGAAGTCAAAGATTGGAGCATACGCCGCAATACCTTTAACTGGCCAAACTTCGATCAATACAATATCATTAAAATTGACGAGTTCGGCCATGAAGTGCAGATACGCAACCCCTATGCCCAGGTTGCAGAATACCACCATGCCATTCTCGAGTTACTGAAGTCTGAACTGGGGCAACAGGCAGTGTACGTTCATGGTTTTGTTGCCTTTCCAAAGCTGACGCGAGCAGAATTTGAAAATACCTTTGTGCGGGGTGAGGGAGGTACAAGGAGGCATGTTCAGGAGCGATTCCTTCTCGATGTAGAGCAAACCATCTTCGGCGATATGCTGGATCGCTATTGGGATAATCCACTAGAGCTACTGAAGCGACTTGCCAGACGCAATAGGAAGGAACTTTATACAGAAGCTGAGATCGTCCAAACCGTCAGTGCGCTCATTCCTCCTAAGCTGCGCGTAGGAGATCTCTCCACAAACGCTCGCGGCTACGATAAGTTGTTGCTCATGGATGAACAACAGCAAAAGTGGGCGTTCAGCGACCAGATCATGGGCAAGAACTATATGCTCGAGGTGGCAGGCAGTGGCAAGACCAATATCCTCCTGTCGCGCGCTATGCATCTCGTCAACAAGCATTTCGGCTCTCCTGGCTTTCGCGTGCTGGTGCTGACCTATAGCGAGCCTCTGGCACTAGACCTGCGCCGCTTGCTAGACCTCAAGATCAAGAATCAAAGCTCGCCCGACGCCCCTCGGTATAAACAAACTATTGAGATCAGGCATATAACTGAACTCATGGAAAATATTCTAGTAGCGTATTTAGGAGCGCCAGGAGCAGAAGCATGGCACACACAGGTAAAAAGCCAACTGAGTACCCCAGACGAATACCTTGAGATCAAACTCCCAGAGAAGTGCCAGGATGTCCTTTATGAGCAAGGCGAACGCTTCCGCTTGTATGACTATTTACTGGTCGATGAGGTTCAGGATTTTAGCGATTTCTTTCTGGACGTGGCGCTGTGCCTCCTGAAGAAGCGAGAGAACGTCTTTATGGTTGGGGACATCGGGCAAAAGTTGTTTGATCGCAGCCACAACTTGAGTGAGCTGCAACTGGCAGAAGATCGCATTCGTATACCGGCCAGTTACCAGATGTACCGCAGCCCTAAATATATCGCGCGGCTGGCCTGGTCATTTTTGCGGCGGGACCCTTTTATCGCTTACGAACTCCAGCAACAGGGATACGAAGAAAAAATCAAGCCGAAGAACGAGATGATGACGCGACCTGTCTTTAAATGGGGTGCGACATCAGAGGAGTTGCTGAACACCGTTTGCGAGTACATTGCAGAATGTGTTGCAAATCGCACCAGACCCGAACAAGTGTTATGCATCGCCCTGCCGGATACCCTCAAAGCCCTGCATTCCATGCTGGCCGCTCGCGCTGTTCCTGTTTGTTGGGCAAACGAAATCAGCACTGATGAGCGCAAAGTCATCCTCGCGGAATTTACTATGTCGAAGGGACTGGAGCGTGAATATGTTTACATCCTCGACATAGATCGTTTGGCTGACGGTAGTCTCAATAGCGCCTCGATGTTCCAAACAGCAGAAACGCTGGAACATGAAGCGCGCAGGAGCCGTATCAAGGTTTTTGTCGCGCTGACCAGAGCCATACGAGAAGTTTTTCTCTACTACACGCAGGCGCATAACCGCTTTATCCGAGAACTGCTGGAGTTGCAGGAGCAGGGAGAACGTATCAGATGAGCTACCAGGAACTGTTACGGGAAAAGGCTGCCCAGGTCTGTGCGAAGTGTAGTGCAGCAGGTATATCGCAGCCGTTCTACCGCATGACGAGTGAGTACTCTATCAACTTCTCCTGGCAGCACGAGGGCAAGGATCATACCCTTACCCTCTACTACAAGGCGAAGCAGCAAAGCTGGAAGCCGGTTGCTAATACAGAGTGGCTCAAGCAGGCTATTCTGCCAGTGCTTCAGCCGTTGTTCGGGCAGCCGTCTAGACAAACATCTCAAACATTAGCAGAAATATCGTCTGCGCCAACTCAAGAGCAAAGATTGCAAGCATATTTCGCCAATGCACTGGCATGCCTCGCACTGCTCACACCTTTTGCCAATGATAATATAGATTTCTCCATCATTTGCCAACGCACCAGGGAATCTATACGGATGGTTCTGGACGACCCGGCATGCCCTTCTCTTAATTGCAAAGCACTTTTGGCTGCGCTTGATACACCCGACACCGCTGATTATCACCAAGCGAAGGAGTATCTCACTCGATGTCTGACTCTCTGCAATATCAACAATGCCGTCAACTAAAAGATGAAGGTGAACAACTGCGCAAGGCGCAGCGGTTTAGTGAAGCAGCCGAACTCTTCAAGAAAGCCTTTGAACTGTGCCATGATAGTTATGCAGCCTCCAAGTATATCCATTGCTTATGCAGAACTGGAGACGAGGCTGCTCGCGTGGCTGCAAAATTTGCCCGGCAAGCTGAGCAGCAATTTTCAGACGACCAGTATATCAAAAAAGAATGGGCCTGGGCGCTCTACTATGGCTATCTTAAAGACGCTGAAGGAGATGAGATAGAAGAAGCCGAAAATATTGACGATCAAGCGCCAGAGCAAATAGCACCCTCGGCTGACCTTACTACAAAGGTAAAAGCAGGCAGAACTATCTTTCGGCTGACTACCGATCTTTTTGCAAGAAAGCAAGCTGCATTTGCTATTTGTAAAGAGGCGAAGTTACTTAAAAAGTGGGATTTGGTGCTCGAGTTCGCGCAACAACTTGACCCACAGATGCTATCGCTTGAGCAGAAAGAGCTCAATGGAAGGCGTTTACTTTCTGATTATCAGAGATGGGCGTTTGCCATTACACGTGCCTTGCTTGAATTGGAGCGATACGACGAATGTATCACACATGCTCGCGAGGCCAGTGAGAAGTTCCCTCAAGAGAGTTTTCATTTCCAGCGTTGGGAAGCGCTAGCGAAAATACGCATGGGACAGGTAGAAGATGGATTAAAGCAACTCGAGTATCTCAATATGCGTTTTCCCAAACAATGGTATATACAAAGCGATATCGCCAATGCTCATGTTCGACTTGGCCAGGACGAAGATGCCCTGCTGTGGTTTAGCAGAGCAGCGATGATGCCCGGCGATCCCCACGGTCGTATCCTCATACTCAAGTCGATGTGTGAGGTGCTGCAGCGACTTGCAAACTGGCAAGCCGTCTATGAACACTTGCGGCTTATCTGGATTATTGAATTGGAGCTGGGCAGCAAACGCTATGCAGAAAGGACCGAGCAGCATCTTCATGAGTTCCAAAGACTGCACGCGGACCAACTGCGAATCGTCTCCGAAGATGGAATACCAACTCTATCATCTGCGCTCAAACCATGCCGTGTGACATGGCAAAAGACAATCAAGTCAGCGCAACCCACCCAGCGTGGGCGCATCTCCTTTCTTGATGAGGAGAAACGCTTTGGTTTCGTGACAAATGACGAAGGCAGATTTCATTTTAAGTTCAACACTTTCAGAGGCAAGCCCGAACTGAACATGTGGGTAGAGTTTGAGACGGAAGACTCCTTCGATCAGAAGCGAGGTAAAGCGAGCAAAATTGCGGTGAATGTTCGGCCGGCGAAAGGTCCCGAGGCAAAGGCCTGATTATCTGGCTGACCAGCAAAGGGTGTTGGAATAGCCGCGCGCAATCAGATAAACGGCGAATACTGATAACTGTTTTTGGTGGCTGCCTGGGCGAGGCCACCTCTGAAGAGGGTTGGTCTATTCCTTCCCGAGCCGGCTGTTGGCTCGGCCCTACCCATTTGCTCTCTCTGACTGGCGCGTATGCCTGCCAAGGGGCAGCGGATATCTCCTCGTCAGGCGATCTGCAATGATTGCTGCGCTACTGCTGAATAATTTTGGTTCAAACCGAGCTTCACAAATACAAGGCCTTCTGTCCATCCCTTACTATTCTTTTTTTCCCAGGTGCAGCCCACCTTTTTCCCAGGTGCAACGCGCCCGATACCTGGGGGAACATCGGCTTTTGACCGAAGCGCAGGGTTACACTGCCTGCGTCGATGGAAAGCAGCTGCACAAAAAGGAGGAGAGTGAGAAGCGGTGGTACATGAACAACGAGAAGCAATCCAACGGGGCGGTGTTCCTCCGCATGCTCGACCGCTGAGAGGAGAGTGCCGATGAGGACGCCTAAAACGGCTGTGGATCCACGGCCCAGGGCTGGAGAGGTAAGAACCTTTCACCCCGACATTTTTGCAAGCCACCGGTGTGTCCTTCGGCTCTTCAATGATTGGCTGATCTTTCTTCAGACGTGGCCCTCTGACGGCTGCATGGCGCATCCCTCGCGGCGCGGACCAGCCCGTGAGGTTATCGTGAATTTACGTGAAGGCCTCATGAGCCCCTACTGGTATGATACAACCGGTCGGCGGGAAAGCGGCACAACTTCCGCCTCGTTCGGTGCTGATCAGAATAGAGAAGCAGAGAAGTTCTAAGGACATGTTGCCTAAGGGGCAGGGCGAACAGAAGGGACTGATACTCTCAGGTTGTCTTCGTAGTCTGTCCCAGGCCGTTTCAGAGGGGAGTAAGGAAATCTGCCGGGAAATGGTCAGAACCGTCATAGGGATTTCCGTACGCAGGATTGCTGCAACAGTCGCTTCTGACTGCGCCCTATGAAAGTTGTATAATTCTGTAGAGATTGTGCTTGAGCCAAGAAAGGAAACAAGAGAATGCCGGAACCCAGAGCATTCAAACTTCGCCAAGCAGAAAACCGTCCGAGTTACGACATCGGAGCATTGCCTGAGATAGATAAGACACGGGCAGTTGCCGTATTAGTGAGGCAATCAAAAGACGGGGCTGACACGGCACAAGCAGAAAGCCGAGAAACTCAGTTGGGGCTACAAGATTACGGCAGGTTGCTGTATGGCGACGACGAGCCGGACGTTCGTTTGTATGATGAAGGGTCGGGAGTATCGGGGCAAAAACGCATTGACCAGAGAAAGGTACTCGACCGTCTCTATCAGGACATCAACAAGGGAATTATCGGCACCATCGTCCTGGCCAGAGAAGACAGGCTGTTTCGCAACAAGCACATGGACCAGGTGGGCGTCTTTACCAAACTGGCCGAAGAAAAGCGGATTAAGCTGATCGTGCCGCCTATTTCATCGGTGGCGCGTTACGATGAGACCAGGGTCTATGACTTTACCGATTACCAGGACCTGCGTGCCTTTCAGGACAAGATGAGAGAGGCATACGCCTATATTGAGGGGCCGATCAAGCACGCCAACCAGTGCAAGCAGAACAAGGCGGATAAAGGGGGATACGACGGCAGAGGCTTGCCGCCCGGTTTGGTCGTCAAAGGGAAAAAACAGAACCAGATGATCGTTGTCTATGAACCATGGGCCAAAGAAATACGCAAGCTGGCTTTGAGGGCGCAAGCGCTGGATTGGGACATGGGCAAGCTCAATAAGGAAGTCGCACGGATGGTCTTCCTGTTTCCAGAAATACCTGGAGAGGATAGAGAGCGGTTTATGTTCCGAACAAACCTGCGGCATATACCAGGCGTGGGCTATAAACCGCGCGGACCGCAGGTCATTAAGCGCTGGCTGACCAATGAGATGTATATCGGGTGGTGGATGCCGGATGCGGATAAACCTGACACGATCGTCGATCATCATCCGGCTATTTTGGACTATGCGCTGTTTGCCGAAGGGTACGCCAGGATTAAAGGCTATACGCTCGAAGGCGAAGTGGTTGAGAGTAACCGGGGAGTCACGCGCATTAGAAATACCCGTGATACGCCACCGGACGCCCTCTTCCACGGCAGACTACTCGCAACCCCTCCTTCTCCTGATAGGACAGCCTTCACCACCGTCGATGACGGCTGCTATGTAGCCCGCAGCCAGCGAGCCAGCGGCATTCTGACGGATAAGCTCTTTCGGATTCCGGTAGTCCATTTTGATAACGTGGTGATCGAACGCTTGAAAGAGCTTGAGGCCGCGGATAAGAATCTGAAGGATCGCGTGAAGACCGCCCTGGAACAGGTCTATGACCAGCAATCGGAGGATTTTGTCAGTATTCACGAGCAGTTAAAGGGGCTGGAGTTGCAGCTACTTGAGAATGCGGAAAAGCGGCTCGCCACCAGCAGCAAAGACCCGCTCTACGCTAGGCTGCAAGCGCAGGCGGACGAGCTGCTACAGACCAAAGAACAGTTGGAAGCGAAAAAGGATAAGTTAGGTATCATTGACAGCCCCGAGGAAATCGCCAAACTCCATTCACTGCTCGGTAACTTTGAGGCCGTTTGGCCGACGTTCGACCTAGAACAGCGGCAGCGAGCTTTTAGTTTGCTCATTAATCGCATAGAAGTCGAGGTGGTCTCACCTCATTGGCTTAGGCTCTCCATTGACTGGCTGGATGCCGTTTGTCCTCGTATTGACATTGCCTATCTCTGGAAAGTCACGCCGACGCGCGGCGACGTGTTAAGTGACGAGGAAACAGCAATCTTGCGAGAGTACTGGCCTCATGCCAAGCGGCTAGAAATACTGAAACTGCTGCCAACCCGAACCTGGCGTGGCTTACAGCGCCATGCCAGCGTCAACCATCTCTATCGCCTACATTCAAACAAAGATGAGGTTCCCCAGTTTGCCTGTTTTCTGGACTTCATGCCGAAACTGGACGGCCAGTACCTGTTCAGGGACTATGAGACGACGCTTCAATATGTTAAAATAGCCTGCGACAACACGGCCAGAGTGGAAGCGCCACTGTACGCGCTATGGCTCTTATCTGAAAAGGTGGAAGATTTGGCAAGTCTATTTGATGGGGATTTGAACCTAGGCGCAACAGCCCTGGTGCGCCCCAATAAAAGCCTGATTGGCCTCGAAGTCAGTTCGGTGCGCAAGAAAATGAAAACGAAAGGCTTCGCCGCCGGTGTGAACCGCGATGACCTTGTCAAGGGAGCCGAGGAACTAGGCATCGATCTCGACGAACATATCGCCAACGTAATTTCGGCGATGTCGAAGATAGCGGATCAGCTTGGGCTGGCCGGCATCCAGGAATCGGCCCCTTTAGGATAGTTTCAATCCCAATTTCCAAACGGGAGGTCGAGAAAGGGCCTGGCTCCTACCGCTTGCGGTAGGAGCAGTATACTATCGAACCCGAAAAAATCAAGTGGAACGGCACTATGCAACAACAGCAGCGACCACAAGCAAAACGCCGCCTTTTTACCGCCAGCGAGGTTGCGGAATTTGAATACTGCCCGCTGGCCTGGTGGTATGAACATTTCGAGCCAATGGCGCAATCCGATACCGAGGAATTGTTTGCCCGATTGGTGGAACTCGAACATGAGCATGGGCCGCAGGCTACAGCGCTGCCCGATTACCAGGTGGTCGAGCAGCTGTTATTGCGCCGGGGCGCTTTTGATCAGGGTGTGCAGCAACATAGCGAACACGCCGAAGCTGTAGAGGAGATCGAGGAGCAAGTACGGGCCAGTTCGAGAGCCACAGGTAGAATGCGCATCATGGCTCTGGCCGCTATAGTGATAGTATTGATAGGACTGGCGCTTATAGTTGCGTCCATACTGCTACGGTGAAGTATGCTGAACAGCCTTTTGCTTACGATAGGACTTGGGCTATTACTGGCTGCCCTGGCATTATTCATACTGATTCTGAACGAACGTCGCGTCCGGCGAGAACGCCTCATTCGCGAAAAGCACCGTATGCTCGGTTTACCCGAAGGCGAACTCGTCTATGAAGATGCCGATGGCCAGGGTGAGCCATTATCGTCCAGCGCCTACCCATTAGCAGGTAAACCGGACTACGTGGTGAAGCTGCCCAATGGTCGCCCGGTTCCCATTGAACTCAAACCAGGCGTGCATGATGTAACAGCGCCTTACAGCAACCACATCATACAGCTAGCCGCCTATTGCCTGATTCTGGAAGATTATTTCGAGCAGCCACCCACGCACGGTATCCTGAAATACGCCGACCGCGAATTCACCATTGAATATACACCGGCGCTCAAAAAAAAAGTGATCCGTTTGCTCTCTGAAATGGCAAAATGCAGTGAGAAGGAACCGCCGCCTCTCACAAAGCAGAAAGCAACGAAATGCCGCTCCTGCACATTTCAACCAATCTGTCCGGTGGGACGGGGCAAATAATAGTAGAAAGTGGAAACATATGTCAGATGAAGTAATAGAACTCCATGGTCATATTATCGACTCGTGGACCTTGCCCCGCGCATGGGATGTCATCATGGATCGAGGTGGCAACTTTGTCGTCGAAGAGATGCGTGTCGGCACCAGCAAGACGGAGCCGAGTTACGCGCGCCTGAAGGTAGAGGCACCCGACGACGAGACGCTGGAGCTGATCCTGTCAGAATTGCAGCAATTTGGCGCAACGCTGCTGCATGGCGATGATGCGTTAACCGCTATCGTTGAGCAAAACGGCGTGCTGCCTGCCGGATTCTACTCAACCACCAATCTGCCCACGCAGGTGCGTTTGAACGGCCAATGGGTCGATGTTGAGGATATCGAGATGGATGTCGCCATCGTCATTGACCGCGAGCATGGCCGGGCATTTACGCGGCCAATGCATGAAGTGCGCGTGGGCGATGAGGTAGTGGTTGGGCATAATGGCATTCGCGTGCATCCATTCGAGCGCGCTCGCGAGCGCGAATCATTCGCCTTCATGCAAAGCACCGTTTCTTCCGAAAAGGCCAAAGTACTCGCCATTCACGAAATTGCTCGCCAGATGCAAGAGACGCGTGCCCGTGGTGGCAAGATTCTATTCGTGCTTGGCCCTGCCGTCATCCATACGGGAGCCGGTCGTTATATCGCAGACCTGATTCGTCGTGGGTATGTACAGGTCATCTTCGGCGGTAATGCCATTATCACACATGATATCGAATCTGCACTGTTCGGCACCTCGCTGGGTGTCGATCTACGCACCGGCGAGCAGGTGGAAGGTGGGCACCGCAACCACTTAAGGGCGATCAATGCCATACGCGCGCTTGGCTCTGTGGAGGAGGCCATTGAGACGGGCCTGTTGAAAGAAGGCATTACCTACGAAGTAAAAAAACATCATGTCACGATGGTGCTGGCGGGTTCAATTCGCGACGACGGCCCCATGCCCGGCGTCATCAATGATATGCAAGAGGCGCAGAAACGCATGCGCGAGGCACTGAAAGGTGTTGAGATGGCAATTATCGTGGCCTCGATGCTGCATGCCATCGCTACAGGCAACCTGCTACCCGCAACGGTGCGCACGGTGGTGGTTGATATCAACCCCTCGGTCGTGACCAAACTGGCCGATAGGGGCAGCTTCCAGGCGGCAGGACTGATTACGGACGCGGAGCTGTTTTTAAGAGAGTTGGCAGAAGCTCTGTCATAAAATAATGCTCTAACAATCACATATCCCCGGTTAACAGGAGTAAGGAAGCGTGCGCCGGCGATGTCCGGTAAAAAATGCCCAGCCAGGCCTCTTAGGAGAACATCACTGCGCGCGCTTCTTGTCATCATCTAAACCTGGCACGATATCCTCAATGATATCTCTTACGTATTCTGGCCCGCCGCGCATATACTCGTAGACCAGCGCGCCCAGAATCGCTCCCAATGCAGGGCCTAAGAGATAGACCCAGGCTTCGGCAAGCGCGCTTCCGCCGGCAAACACCGCAGGAGCCAGGCTGCGCGCCGGATTCATGCTGCCTCCGGTCAGTGCACCGGCGAATATACCACACAGCGTGATGGTGAATCCAACCGCAAGCCCTACGGCGGCACGAGAAACGCGCCGGTCTGTCGCGGTAGACATGGCGACCAGCATGAGGAAGAATGTACTGATGGCTTCTATCACCACCGCCTGGATCAATCCGACGGTCGGAATAGTTGCACCGAACTGTGCCGCTGTAGCCTGTTTGGAGAATAAGATTAAATGAAGAGCGCTCGCGCATAGCGCGCCTGCAAACTGGGCTATCCAGTATGGAACAAGATGCCCCCATGGGAAACGACGCGCCAGCGCCAGGCCTAAAGTAATGGCCGGATTGAAGGGCGCGCCTGAGATATGCCTGAGGGCATAGGTCATAATCAATAGGGTGAGCCCGAAAACCAGGTAGATCATCAAATAGCCTGCTGCGCCACTTCTCCCCAGCAGTATTCTTGTTCCGGCGCCAAAAAAGACATAGGCGAATGTCCCCAAAAATTCTGCCAGGCAACGTCGCAGCAGTAAAAAGGTCGTATTCTGAACTCCGCCCTCTTTTTGCTTGTAGGAATCAGGCAACTTCTGCCCGGAGTTTCTCAACGTGATCAACCCTTTCGCGAGAACCTTAGCAAATTTTCTTCCCCTTAGCGAGTTCGCTCATAGTGCCGCTTAGCCTTCGCGCGATTCCCACAGGTTTTCATGTTGCACCAGCGCCTGGTGTGATTTTTGCTGGTATCCAGAAACAACCAGTCACATGTTTCAGCGGCACAGATTCGCACATCGTCCAACTCGTCTGAGGTCAGCAGGTCAGCGGCAGCGCGAATTACCGGCCAGAGGACGCGATCCAGGTTTTCTGGTCCGGCAGCCCAATTCCACTGAAACCCCTCTGTTTGTGGCACGAGACAGGCGTGGCTCATAGCTTCAGATAGCGCGGCATTCAGTAGCTTGAGGTCTTCAGTTGCCGGCGATTCGTCCTGTGTGACCGCCTTGAAAATGCGAAACAGGGCTTCACGCAAAACGATAGCCCTTTCAAATACCTCTGATGCTCTTGCCGGATGTTTTTTAGCCTGCTCGCGTAGCTGCTGGGCCTCCTCTGTCGTCATGATTTGCGCCTGCTCGCTAAAGGCCACCAGGTCATTGTAGCTGTTGAGGTTTTCCTGGGGCGAAGTAGTAGGGCGGTCATCAACGGTGTTGACAAAATCCAGGCTCAAATCTCCACCGGTTAAATCAAATGTCGGCGTTTGTATCTTATACTCAACCATGTAAACTCTCCTCCTCTTCTCACTCCCTATACTCTATCACATCGCGAAATAACTATCAAAATGCACTTGACAGGTTAGCATTTCTCTATTATAATCTAACCAGTAATAACAATATAGATGGTTAAGCATATTCCTGTCAAGGGACAGCGTGGAATGAATGGGCCGGGTGAGTGAGTATGGAAGAAAAAGCTCATCCTGGCAAGCCTGGAAAGGAGCAGATCTATGCATCCCATGTTTGAGTATGAGACGCTCCGTAGGGGACGCGAAGAGCTTTTAAGGCAAGCGGAACTGGAGAGGATGGCTCGCCTGGCGAAGGTCAAGGATCGCATAAGGAGAGGCTTCCGTCAAAGATTCGCGCATTGGCTGGGAAGTCAGATGGTGAGATGGGGCAGGCAGTTGGAGCATTTCGGCAAGTGCGGGCAGCCAGCTTCTCTATGGCCCGCCTCGCCACATCATTGAGAGGAGACTATGATGGAGATTATTGTTCTGTGTGTGATGATGATTGTCACCGCTCTCGCGGCCCTGAGATGGGGAAGCGATAGCAGGGATGAAATTGATAGCCAGGAATGGGTAAAGCGCAGGGCCTGGAAAGCTTTCCACTAGTAGGGACGCGAGCTTGCTCCGCCCAGGTATAGCTAGATGTCCGAGGGCGGAGCAAGCTCGCGCCCCTACTATGTACGTTCGACAATCCGTGTTAACTTTTCGGCAAGTTTCCGCAGTTCATCACGCAACTCAGGTGGATTGCGCACAACGAAGGAACAATCCAGGCCGGCCAGAAAGTGCGCGATCCAGCCAAGATTGCCAACGGAACATTGCAGTAGTACTCCTTCGGGTGCCTGTTCTAAAGTAGCGATGACCGGTGGCACACGTTGACGCGCCTCTTCTAACGTTGTTTCCAGCAGCACCTCGATGGACCAGGTAGCAGGTACCTGTACAATCGAGCGCATCACATAATCCAGGGCATCGAAATCGCCTGGGCGCGTATAGGTTTCATCGCGCATCTCGGCGTGTAAAATGCGATCTAGCCGGAACACGCGCAATCCCTGGCGCAGGTGACAGTACCCAACCGCGTACCAGTACCCGCCTCGATAGACCAGGCCATAGAGGTCGACGGCACGTTCCGTTTCCTCGCCTTGCCAGGAGAGATAGCGCAACCAGGCGCGGTGGCATTGTTGAGCGGCGGCGCTTAACGCCAGCAGCACTTCGCTTCTGGGCGTTGCTCCCGTTTGAGGGAAATCCAGGATCAGTGTTTCCTGGATGGCCTGTACGCGCTGGCGCAAGGTGAGAGGCAGCACGCGCTCAATTTTGGCAAGCGCACCCTCGACGGCTGGAGCAGCAGCGGTCAATCCAAGTCGACGGGCCGCGAGCAGTCCCAGGGTAAGAGCAAGCGCTTCGTCCTCAGTAAACATCAGCGGTGGCAACTTGAAACCGGGCCGCAGGTGGTAAGCGCCATAGCGCCCGCGTTCGGCTTCGACAGGAATGCCCAGGTCCTGCAACATCGTAATATAGCGGCGTACCGTGCGCGTATTGACTTCCAGGCGCTCGGCCAGCTCCGGGCCGCTCAGTGCCTGCCGCGATTGCAGTAGTTCCAGTATGGTGAGTACGCGAGTGGCTGGGAAGTACATATGTTCAGTTTCTTAGAAGAAGCTATCTCGCTTCTTTCCTTCTCTCAAATCTCGGTATGTCGTGGGGTAATGCTATACGCATATAATAATAGGCGAAAGACTGTGCCAACTTTTCCTTGTAAGGAGAGAGCAAGCGCAATCTTTTACCGCTTGATTTTGCTATTTGTTTTATCGACCTGAATCCCCCGTTCATCCTCATACTATCAGGAGCAAACTAGTCTAGATGAGCTTTAGGTTTTGGTTTTCCGCCATGAGTTACATTGATGATCACTTCCCTCGAAGATTTTGCGGGCATATGTTCCTCGTATCTTTGGGCTGTTGCAAAAGGCTCAACAATAGAAGCTATCTGGGAGGCAGCTTTATATTGTGAGATTTGTTCGTCTGGCGTACCTGTTAATAATGGTTGTTGTATTTCAAAAAACATTAATGTAAATTCAGAACCTTGTTGTTGGACAACAAGATGGGTCGCATGATCCGTTCTGATAGAATCAGGAACTACCCATTTGATTGGCTTGGGCATCTGGTCTATAGTTTCGCCAATTTTCTGCTCATTCATGTGCTACTCCCTGATGATAAGACCCACGAATCCCTATCCCCATCCTAAATATACATGCTTTTTTGCACGAAGGCAAATTATTGCTAAGTATAGAGCAAATCAGCTTGCAGAAAGCTCATTAGCATCTCAATGAATTACCTTTTGCCCTCTAATTATAACTGCTATATAGCTCATCTACAAGCCTGTTTATTAAGACCAATAATTTCCAGGAAATCAGGGCCGATTATAACCTCTTTCTATGTTAGACTCAAGATAGCGAGTCCAATGGATATGGTCAGCAGAAGAAGATATTTGAGGAGCATACGAATGAGAGAAGATACGGCATTAGTCATCATCGATACGCAAGTAGGGATTATTGAACCAGGATACCGAGGTCAGGAAGTGCTGGATAATATCGTGACATTGCTTGCCGGGGCGAGGGCCAGCGGCATGCCGGTGATCTACGTGCAACATGATGAGCCGGAGGGATATCCGCTCGAAGTGAATACACCGGCCTGGGAGATTCATCCAGCCATTGCACCTCAGGAAGGCGAGCCGGTTGTGCATAAACGCGCATCGGATTCGTTCTATGACACCACCTTGCAGCAAGAACTGGAAGCGCGCGGCATCAAACACCTTATCGTTGTCGGCGGGCAGACAGAATATTGTGTCGATACGACCGTCCGGCGCGCAACTATCATGGGATACGATGTGACACTGGTCAAAGATGCCCATACTACAGAGGATTATGATGGAGCGGTGCTTACAGCTGCCCAGAGAATAGACTACCATAACCAGATTCTGGACGGCTTCGGCACAGGTGGGCACCGCATCAGAGTCAAGCCGGCAGATGAGATAGTATTTTGATGTTCTATCTTCGGTGTGAAAGGAGAAATGCAGATGGCGACAACAATGAACAAAGCCAGGTTGCTCGACGAAATCAACAGCAATTACGCGACTCTGGAAACAGCCCTGGCATCACTAAAGCAGGAGCAAATGACAACGCCCGTCGTAACCGGTGACTGGTCGATTAAAGATATTCTCGCGCACCTTGCTGCCTGGCATCGTTACCTGCTTATTCACCTGCAAGCCGCCATGCGCAACGAAGAACCTGCGGATAAAGGGTTTACTGGCGGTGGGGACACGGATACCATGAATGCGCGTTTCTACGAACAAAATAAAATACGTTCATTGGATGATGTGCAGGCCGATTTTCGTGCCACGTACCGGCAGGTTGTAGAAGCGGTTCAGGCATTAAGCGACGAAGACCTGTTTGACCCGCAGCGATTCGCCTGGATGAAAGGCAATGCGCTGTGGGAACTGGTTGCCGGCAATACCTATGAGCATTACCAGGAACACCTGCAATCAATACAGGAGTGGTTGAGCAAGGCCAGGTAAGATTTAAAGAGATGCTTCGCTGCGCTCAGCATGACATACCCCGGGGCATGTCATGCTGAGTGCAGCGAAGCATCTCAGAAGCATCTAATAAATGTCAGGAAAATCATGGTGAAATTACTTTCTCGCTCAGGAGAGTTAACGAGTACAATACATATCTCTCGCGAACAGGCGCGCCGTTTTCTGGCTACATATCATTTCCGGCCCACGGATATCGCGGGGGTAATTGACCGGTTACGCACAGTGCAGTACGACCCGCTCAATCCCGTTGGGCGCAATCCCGATCTGGTTTTTCAGGCGCGTGTTCCTGGCTACCAGGTCGATGATTGGCAGAAGGCGGCATATAGTGATCGCCTTGTCTATGATGCCTGGGACAAGATGGCCTGTCTCGTACCGGTGAGCGATTGGCCAAAGCGGGCTTTGATACGCGAGAGGTATCGCCCATATCACGATGATGAAATCCTGGAGAAGGATACCGAGGTCGCGGCCTCCATCCTGGCCGCGATTGACGCTCAGGGGCCGCTTTCTTCATTGGAATTCGAGGACCGCGTGCGTATCGCGCCTGCCGGCTCGTGGTCGGGGCTGACCAGGACGAAACGTGCCATTCGCGCGATGTGGGTGTCCGGTCTGCTGGTCACGCATCACCGTCAGGCCGGGCGCCATTACTATGACCGGCCAGAGCGCGTTATCCCGCCGGAGCATTTTCGCGCCGCGCCGTTATTGGATGTTGAAGCCTACCATCGCTGGATTGTGGAGCAGCGCCATTACTCGGCAGGCCTGTTGCACGAGGTAGCCGACCCATCTATCAGGGGTTCATATGGCAGCAGCGCGGATGGTAACCGGGCGCGGCTGCAACTGGTAGAATCCGGCGTGCTTACACCTGTACTGGTGGGAGAAAAGAAGTGGCCCTATTACATGCCAACCCGTTTGCTGGAGTTGCTGGATGCTCCTCTGCCGGAGCCTCGCGTCATCTTTTTGGGGCCGCTCGATAGCCTGCTGTGGGACCGCAAGGCCGTTCGCCAGATCTTTGATTTCGATTATGTCTGGGAAGTGTACAAGCCTGAGAACGTGCGCAAATGGGGCTATTATGTGCTGCCCGTCTTCTACGGTGACCGCTTTATCGCGCGTGTCGATTCGCGCCTGGAAAAGGGCATCTGGACAATTTCGCGCTGGTGGTGGGAACCGGATGTGCAATTAGATGCCTACCTGCTGGATGCGCTGCGCGTTGCTATCGAGCGTTTCTTGCGCTATCTGCGTGCTGATGGAGTAAGTATGGGAGAAGATGTTGATAGGGTGGTTAAGGAGGCTATTTTGAGTGGCCCTATGGCTTGAAGTGAAGCCCACACATTCCCTTGCCTGTTATTGACATGCTATTCCTGCGTCGTCTTTCCACTTTCCAGAAGCATGTTGTATCATTTGGTTACTTGCTTTAACAGCCTCTTAGTGGGAAGAACTCAGGGCAACTCTATGGATGTAAAGGAACCTCAGCAACATGTGGGGGAAGAAGGAACTTCTATTCGTCGCAAACCGCGCGCATCTCGTCGCAAACCGGGCTTCTGGTGGAGATTGGCATTCCAGACACGAGCAGGCAAAGCGCGCGGTTTTCTGCGTTTCTGGCCTCTCTGGGAGCGTTTTACCCTCTTCATATGGCATGTGAAACCGGTGCCTGGCTCGCCTCATGGCCTGTTTCAACTGCATATCACCCGTTATCATGGTCGCCCGATAGATCTGCCGGATGGAGTGCATGTGCAAAAGGGAGACGTGATTGGCGAATTACACTTTCGCAATCGCATGCTGCTCCAGAAAGCGCGGCATGCCGGTCCCTGGGATATCCTGCGCATGGTGGAGCAAGATTTACAGGCGCTGGCAGCCTGGACGCAAGAACCCGATTTTCCCCCTGCACTGCGTGCTTTTTTGGGAATCACCCTGCTGAGCCGTGTAGCACCGCGACTGGGCTTTACGGTGCGCGAACGTCCCAGAAATCTGCTCGCCTGGCTAGACCGCTTCTTTATGACAGGTTTGCTGGTCCTCTACAACGAGAGCGGACTTGGCAGGCTCCTGCGCGGGACAACCTACGGAACATATCCACAGGAGGTATGGATGTCGAGGAAGGAACTGGTCAGGCGATATGGCGGCCTGTAGGGATAGCGCCTGGTACCTGTCCTGCAGCCATACCAATGAGATCTTCGAACCGGCAGGTGGCGCGCTACAGGTGAAGTGGCGTGAGGCCCGCGGTCGTGCTTTGCCCCAGAATCTGCACCTCCATCGGCTGCAGCGTAACAGTGATGAACTTTACCGGCCCTTGCCCAACTGTGCCATCGACCTCGTAAACAACCACTTCCTCGCTGCTTTGTGTCACGGGGCCGGGAGGCGTATAGTTGGATTTGTTGCTATACAGCACCTGGTAAGGCGCGCCTATAGTGTTGATAGTGCCGTCGACAATGATGGCAAGCGAGATGGTATCCTGCGTACTGGTGTTGGCGACGATAATCACTTCCTGATCGCTCAAGAGGCGAGAGAATGCCAGCACGCCGGGTGCCAGGGTGGAGATACTGAAAACCGTGTGATCGCCGGAAAGGGGCCGGAAGTACTGCCGCCCATAGCGTAAAGCAGGCTGGCCTGCCCGCACGCTCGCGATTTCCTTGATGGCTGCGTAAAACTTTGAACCGGTATCGAAGGCATCCGGTTTGCCCCATAGCGCCTCGCGGACTGCCTCCGGCGCGTTGCCGCTACCATGCAGGCCTTGCTCGGTACCATAATAGACGCAGGGAATGCCCTGCAAGGAAAATAAGCAGGCCAGTGCCAGTGTGACCTGGTCGTCGTATTGATCCGGGTTGCCGGCGGGACAGTAGTAGAAACGATGCGTCTGATCGTGATTATCCAGAAACGTTACGAAAAAGTTGCTCGCATCGCCATGCGTACTCAGAATGTTATGCTCCGCCTGCCTGCGATACTCGTACATGCCCACAACTTCGCTCGGAGCCAGTTCGCCCTTGCAGACCCCAGGAAGTTTGTAGAAAAGCGGATAATCAAGGGCCGCATCCACGCCGATTAAATCGCCTGCCTCCGTGTCCATCGTATTGCGGCCAATGAAAGCGGCGATTTTGTCCTCGCTGTCATAGACTTCGCCAAAGGTGAAGAAGTTTTTCTTGCCGATGCTGAGCGCGAATTCGCGCATTTCGTCTCCAAAGAGGCGGGCAAAGCTGCGGTCAATGTACTTTAAGGTATCAATGCGGAATCCATCGATGTCGAAGCGCGCGATCAGGTACTGGTAAGCGCGGATCAAGGCAACCTGTAGATTGGGATCGCCGGTCAGCATTTGTTTAAGAGAGGCGAAGTCGCCGATGGTTTGATCCCCATTCGGGTCGGGCAGGCCCTGCCGCCGGAAATAGGCATTGAAGCGCAGTTCTGCCGGCCAGACGGCTGCATCGAGAGATGGATTCTGGATTTCTTCAGCAACAGGCCAGTCCTGGCGAGGATTGCCATGTTCGTCACGCCACAGAATGGGGTAGGTTGTCGCGCTATATTCGGCCTCCGACCCTTCAGACGAGGAACACGTGGCATCGCCGGGACGACACTGGTAAGCAAACACATCACCGCTATGATTGAGTACAATATCGAAGATGACATAAATATTCAGGGCATGGGCCGCGTCAACCAGCGCCCGCAGTTCCTGCTCGGCCACATCGGGGCTTGAGGCGAAGCGTGGCTCGATGCGCAGAAAATCCTGGATCCCGTAGCCGTGATAGCTGCCCTGCGAGTACTGGCAGTTTTTGAGAACCGGGGAGAGCCAGATCGCTCCCACGCCCAGGTTCTTCAAATAGGGAAGCTGCTCTCGCACGCCATTGAAGGTGCCGCCCTGGAATTGTCCGTAGATACTATCATAGGGCATCTGGCGCGGCGGGGCGGTGGGATTGTTGAAGCGGTCGAGCATGAGAAAATAAATCCAGGAGTCACGCCAGTCCTGGGGCGAAGGAAACGCCGGTGCAATTTCGATGCTGCGCCTATCCAGCATAATTTGCCTGCGAGTTCGCGTTCGCGCGCTCTCCATGGCGCTCTGAATATCTGGATGCCATACGCTTGCTAGCATGGTTTTTCTTTCTCGCTTTCTTCCTGTATGTGAGCCGAGCTCCTTCCCCTTCGTTGCTCAGGGCTTCGGCTTCTTGCGCTCAGAATGACATGGTGCGGGGCATGTCATTCTGAGCGAAGCGAAGAATCTCTACCCGCACTTGCTCATGCCGCTGGCATTATAGCATACATACAATCGCTGCCTGGTTCCTCGGTTTTGAGTTTTCGAATCCTGCCCATGACGCCTTAATAGCGCTTCTATCGTATTCTACTTTAGGAGCATCAGGAGACCGGAAGGCCGATGTCTCAATTGAGGAAGCAATCAGGGCATCCCGGAAGAGCTTTTAACCGGTGAGGTAAACGATGAATGAGAGCAAAAATAGCTTGAGAATATCCTATGCGTTGTGCTGTGTGGTGGTCATCGCGCTATTCCTGGCGGCATGTAGCGGGCCTACGACCACTTCGAGCAGCCAGACCTATACGGTAAATGTGAAGGTGGTGAAAGGCCAGGATAATGCGACGGTTGTACTGCTGCCCGTCATGATACATGGTCACGGGCCGTTTACGTTCGCGCTTGATACCGGCGCCAGCATCTCTTTAATTGCTCCTTCGCTTGTCAGACGGTTTGGGCTGCAAGCAGCAGGTTCCAGCCAGTCAATCAGCGGGATTGGCGGCGTGCAGCAGGCGACGCCGGTGTCCATATCCAATTGGAGTACCGGTTCTATCCATTTGCCATCAGCAGTCATTGTGTCGGCCTCCATTCCTCATGAGCGTGGAAGCGGTTTTGTCGGGCTGCTTGGCTCTGATATATGGAGCCGCTTTGGCAAGTTTACCCTCGACTATAGCGGTGGCACGCTCACAGTCTATAAGCAGATAGCCACATCTTCTGATAGCATCCCAGCCGTTTCTAGCGGGCAAATTCGCGTAGTGAGGCTGGCAGCGGCATCCATTGATAGGTGGCGCCGCAGTCCGGCATGATCTGTTGCTCCTGGAGCAATCGCGGATAGCTACGAACCCAGGATCGAGCCATAGCCGCTGGCGACAGCCTGGCCGATGCTGTTAAGCTGGGTGGGAGCTGCTCCGCCACCTGGGACGAGGTCGTTTGCGCCAAAGTAACAGGCTTCGACGTCGTTTTGTTGCAAGAATGGGATCATTACGCTGGGATCAGGTTTGCCGGGTTTGCCACCCCATTCGCCGACGATAAAGGCGTCACCATGAGTGTGGACGAAGGAGACGAGAGAGGTGGTATTGCTCGGGGTCCAGTGCGCCGCGTAAATATGCGTATCAAACATGAGATTTTTTTGCGTGTACATGGGATATTGACCGGACATGATCTGCTGCAGGCCGTTTTCGTAGACCATGACGATGGAATTAGGCGCGTATTGCCGCACCGTGTCGATGCGCTGATTCATGTACTGGAAGTAGGTCTGCGTGCTGATACCACTGACTTCTTTGGGCGAGGGTTCGTTCCACACGTCAAAGATGATCTGTGGGTCATTACTGTACATTTTGGCCAGGTCGGTGAGGGCCTGTAATGGCGTGGGCTGGTAGGTCGATTGCTCTTCTGGATTGGGCGGAGTATTCTTGTTGGCCTGGTTCTGTGAGGGGCAGGGAACAGTGACTCCTGTGCCGCAGGGCGGGTTATGAAATTCGGTGGCGGCGTCGATAATCACGTAGTTGCCGTTCTGCTTTTGCCAGTTGATCACCGTTTCGAGCCACTGCTGGAAGTGCATATGTGCGTTGGGGACGTAGACGTTGGTATCCCACCAGTAGGTGTTAATCGCTTCGCGTACTACATTCATGGGTATATGCTGCTTATACCAGCTGATAGAGGATAATGGTTGATGCCCGGCTGAACTGAGGAACAGACCGCCCATATTCATGCCCAGCAGGTGAACCAGGCAATTATGCGAATCGACGATCTGGCCGGCAGCATTGACGTGCAGCCAGGAAAAGGTATAGGAGCCATCGGGATTTTTTGTCACGCCCTGGCCATTGCACGTGGCCGAACCCGTGCCAGGTGTAGGAGTGGTCGAACCCACCGGTGACGAGTTGGACCTGCTCAGAAATATGTACGATAAGGAAAAGGTGACGACAAGGACGGCTAAAGCAAGCAATGCGAAAAAGATGATCAGATTGCGATTTCTATGTGGATTTCCGGGAAAGTCATTCATTACAATCACCCCTGAGCGCCATCATGTCATTCTGAGCGAAGCGAAGAATCTCATGATCGCAGCCTTTTACTTCCAATTCCATAAACCGGTTCGGCATAGGGACATACCCTTGTGGCCGCCCTTCGAACTATATCCCGTTTTGGGGATAGCAGCCTGTAGCGTCCTGAGCCTTTTGTGGTCGCCCGTCTTTTGCGGTTGCTCTGTTCTGCGGCACTGTAAAAGACCTGTCATCACTCAGGATGCCATTGAAATACAGGCCTGATGTTCCGAGTATAGTACAGTTGGCGGGAGTTGGCAAAATTGTGAGGTTCAATGCGGGAAAAGTACCAGCCTGACGCTGCACGAGTAAAGCATAGGGATGGTTGCCCATGGGGGGGACGTACCAGGATACGGTGATAGTCATGGCGCAGTTTTTAGGGACGACGACGTAGCCGCCGAACATGGCGCGGCCTGGCTCGTCGCTGGTGAGGGTGGTTGGTGGTCCTATGGTGTCAAGTGGCAGGAAGTCTCCACCACTCGGGTCGATGTTGGACGGGGCGGCTGCTCCCGGCTCGTACTGGCCGCTGGGACAGACGAGTTCATTTCCACGGTAGACGCCGCTGGCAGGGCATGGCGCGTAGGGGCCACCACAGAGAGGTGTACCGGTATCGAAACCATCACCCCATAAGAATTTGCTGGTTGGCGGCACATAGATACGCACGTAATCACGATAGGTATCATAGCCGTAGACCGGCCCAATCTGGGTATACATGAGCCGCATTCGCAGCACATGAGTAGCTCCACCCTCGGCATTGAGCGTAACCGTATCATTCAGGCTGGTCTGCACATACTGAGAGGCCTTGCTGGCGCTGACGTTGGCCTGCACAATGTAGAGTCCATCATGTGTGGTTGAGCGATCCATTTGCCCGGCATCGCCGTACTGCATCAATAATCCCTCGATCTGCGGGTTGGTAAAGTATACCTGCAGGTCGCGCGTTTTCAGGTCATACAGCGCTTCGCGTGCAATAGCGAGTAGTTCATCAGGGGGCGCCTGGCGAATTTTCTGTACCAGCAGTTGAGCCAGCAGCGAAGTGAAGCGCTTGCGGTTTGAGGTAACTTTATTATCTGGCTGTACTACGGCCTGTTTAGCGATGCCTGCATTGTCCTGCTGATAATAATGCAGGCGATTTTCAAGGTTTTGCGCTGTAATGACCTCGTTGTAGGCAGAAACTGGAATAGGGCCGATGATAGTGAGGATGTGTTCAATCAGCATGGGGGTGAACAGGATATCTCCATCGACGACGTGACCGGTTTCCTGCCGGTATTGGGTAATGGCGATTTGCGCCGAGGTTGGAAAGTCGGCGGAGAGATTCGAGTCGCGCAACCCCCAGTTTGCGAAAGGCCACCAGGAGCGGTACTGCGATGGCGCCAGGTTGCCCAGCGTGGGGCTGTTATCGGCATACTCGATCAACGAAATATCTTTGAGCGCGAACGGCGCGACTCGCCCGCCGCTGATGGTCAGTTCGCCATACTGACCCGTAAATCCGCCCGTTGGTCGTAATTCGGCGCGATCCATTGTCTGCACCAGAAAAGTACGCGGCTGGTCGACGCCAAGAATCCAGCCTGCCGCGCCGAGCAGATCATGTGCCTGCGTCAAATCAGTCGTTACCTGCGGCAAAGCTTGTAGCAACTGCGCGAATTCGTCGCGTTCCTGCGCGCTGACAGGCAAAGCGCTGAGCGTGATCTGCTGCGATTGCGCCATAATATCGCGTAGCTCGGGTAACACTTCATCAATCGTTGTGCCAAGCAGATTCAAGGTATTCTGTGTCACCAGCGGTTTGCCGGTGCTTGTCAGCAGCGAGCCATGCAATGAAGGCGCAAGGATCAGCGCTGTATTGATTACCTCTTGCCCGATAGCGCAGGCGTCGATACCGATCTGGCTGGCGGCGCGTGCCGATCTGATTTGAGGGAGATACTGCGGCAGAAAGGTAGCAACGTTGTGGATGAGCGAAGAATGATCCAGCGTCTGCTGGAGCTGCTGGAAATCGCTGTTGGCGGCGTGCAGTTCCTTTTGCGCGCTATGCAGCCTGTTGGTATCAAAAAGACCACCGGGATGGGTTTTGGCGCCGGTAAAGATGGTTTTGACGTTGAGCAGGTGCTGAACGCCATCGTGTGCCTCGTTGCGCAGATCACTGTAGGTTCGGTAGGCGTCGATGCCCACACCGGCGGCAAAACCAATGGGAACAAAAATACCCAGCAGGATGATAGCGAGCAGTACCATGTGGGGGATACGGCGCTTTTTTGACGAGCGATCTACGGGCCGATTATCCTGTGCTCCAGGTGAGGCCGTTAAATCACCGGCCGTATCTTCCCGTAGGGGCCGGTTTACCGTACTCACCGCCGATTCATCGGCCTCGATGGCACCAGGCTCTAAAAGGGGCAAGGGCCTGGTCTTCTTTTCTGGCGGGGTTTCTATTGGGCCAGTCTCGCCAGGGTGCGTCATTACAGTCGCCATGGTATCCTCTGCTAACATATCGGGGGATAACTGCATGGGGCGTTGTGGTAATTGCTCGTAAAAGTCCAGCAGATCGGACTTGCCACGGTCATCAACCGCGAATGGGTACTCATGCTCTGAAATACCACTACGCGAGCATTCCTGCAAAAAGAGGCCGTGAAGATCTTCCGTATCTACAGCTGGCTCCTGCTGGCTATGCGTGATGAGCCATTGTTCCAACTCTGGATGCCTGCTTAATAAGGCGAAAAACTCCGTGTTGGCGGTATGGTGGCCGGCAGGTGTGACTGACATGAGATAATTTCCAGGCCCCCAGGATAGACCCGTGGCGATGCGCTATTTCAATACCCTACAGGTAATACGTTGCAGCAACCAGACCTGATACACCTGTGACATATGATTCCCGTCCAGCACTGGATCAGGCCCTTGAAGAGGCTGTATGATTCCCTTACATCTAGTAGTATAACGCCGCTGTGAGATATATCGTCTCTTTTGTATAAGCCGCCTGTGATATACTTCCGTTAAGCGGACGACACGCGATGCGAACATTGATGGAGTAGCCTGCTTGCGAAAAAATTTCCAACAAAAAAGCCTGGGAGCCTACTATACGCGCCCCGAAATCACTACCTACTTGAGCAAGCGGACCATTCATAGCTGTATCCTGCAAAAAATCAAGCCTCAAGTCATTGCTGAGTCTTTAGCCCTGGGCAGAGCGAACGCGGAAGAAACCGAAGCTCTGAGTGCAGCGAAGGGGAAGAATCCGCCTTTCTCTTCAATGGAAGAGTTGCTGGCAAACCTCGAAGCTGATCTTTGCCGGAAATTGCTCGCTATCCTACCCACCATCTCCATTCTTGACCCTGCTTGCGGCGATGGCGCGTTTCTCGTCGCGGCGCTGGAAACACTGACCGGCATATACGAAGCCATAATGAGCAGGATTGCAAGCCTGCGCGACCCAGACCTGATGCACTGGCTCGAACAGGCGCGCGCGGAGCATGGTAATCTGGCGTATTTCATCAAAAAGAAGATCATCCGCGAAAACCTCTTCGGCGTAGATATCATGCAGGAAGCGGTTGAAACAACCAGGCAGCGCCTCTATGAAGCCCTCGTTTATCACTGTAAAGGCGGGAGCAGTGTGGATGAGGGGATGGAACCCTTGCGGTCGCCCGCGATGGGGTCTGAACTCCATTTCAATATTCGCACCGGCAATGCGCTAATCGGCCTGCTGCAGTCGGATAAGGATGCGTGGGATGCCGATGCTGCCTGTCTCAACCGGTTATTACTCGCCGAGTTCAAGGGATTGGGTATTACATATCAGCAAGCGACCTGGAATGCTCAGGAGCAGCGGGCAGGAAAACCCATAGCGCGAG
This sequence comes from Ktedonobacteraceae bacterium, assembly GCA_035653615.1. NCBI lineage: Bacteria > Bacillati > Chloroflexota > Ktedonobacteria > Ktedonobacterales > Ktedonobacteraceae > Ktedonobacteraceae bacterium. Next base: position 152,448 of record DASRBN010000003.1, read on the forward strand.
CGCTAACCATCGCGGATATTGAAGCGCTGCAGCCTTTCCATTGGAGCTACGAATTTCCTCAGATCATGCGCGAACGTGGCGGATTCGATATCATCATTACCAATCCACCCTGGGAAATATACAAGCCGCAGGCCAAAGAGTTCCTTGCCACCCACTCTGAACTGGTACGCAAAAATAGCATGCGCATCGAGGACTTTGCGCTGGAACAGGCCAGACTGCTACAGGACCCGGAAATTCGCGCCGCCTGGTTGGATTACGCGAGCCGTTTTGCCTATCAAAGCGCTTATTTTCGCTCGGCGGCGCAATACAGGTGCCAGCTTTCCATCATCAACGGCAAAAAACACGGCAGCGACATCAATCTCTATAAGCTCTTCACCGAACAATGCTACAATCTACTGCGCGAGGGAGGATTCTGTGGCCTGGTCATTCCAAGCGGCATCTATACCGACCTGGGAGCGAAGAAATTGCGCGAGATGCTGTTTGAGCAGGCGCGAATCACGGGCATGTGCTGTTTCGAGAATACAAAGACCATCTTCGCGCAGGTGCATCGCAGCTACAAGTTCGTTGTGCTGACCTTCGAAAAAGGTGGGCAGACACAGGCGTTTCCGGCAGCCTTTATGCGCCAGGATATTGCTGAACTGCAATCATTTCCCGAGAATGGCGCAGTGGAGATACCCGTCGCTCTTATTCGCCGCCTCGCGCCTGGCTCGCTTTCGATTATGGAGTTCAAGCATGACATGGATAGACGGATCGCTCGTAAGATGCTGGAGTATCCACTGCTGGGTGAAAGACTTGCGAAAACATGGAACCTGGTGCTGGCGAACGAATTGCATATGACCAACGATAGTTCCCTCTTTCGCACAGAACCTGCACCGGGCAGCCTGCCGCTCTACGAGGGCAAAATGATTCACCAGTTCGCCACATACCGTTCGCTGACCTCGCTGGCGCGGCCTCGTTATTGGGTGCTTGAACAAGAAGGACGACGCGCGCTGCCTGGTCACAAAAGCGATAGCGGCCAGCAGCTGGATTACCAGTACTACCGCCTGGCATATCGTAGCATCGGGCGCAAAACCGACCGCCGTGCTTTGATTGCCACCATCTTGCCCCGGAATGTCTTCGCGGGAAATTCGTTGTTCGTTTCGCGACGGCTTGATCCAGGCAATAGGCAACCTACGGAGGCCGATCAATCGGCGGTGGGCGCGATGAATCGGCCCCTACGGGAGCGTTTCGAGGGTGACGATGTCGCGGGATCATTGCTGATAGACGATTGCGAACTGCTCTATCTTGTCGCCATCCTGAACAGCTTTGTCGCGGATTATTTCACCGGGCAGAAAATCTCGGCCAATTTGAATATGTTTTACATCTACCAGTTGCCGGTGCCTCGTCTGCCGAGAGAGGATGCCAGGTTCAGAATGATCGTGGAGCGTGCCGCGCGGCTCATCTGCATCACGCCTGAATATGACGCGTTATGGGAAATAGTCATGCCATGTTCAACCTGGTCGTCCGCGCTGGTCGCTATTGAGGCGAAGGAAAGAGCAACGTTACGGGCCGAAATGGATGGGCTTATTGCTCATCTCTATGGCCTGAGCGAGGAAGAATTTTGTCACGTGCTGGAGACGTTTCCCCTGGTTGAGAAATCCGTAAAAGCCCGGGTCCTGTATGCTTATTGCAAATATGATGCTCTGCCCCAACTTTTGAGAGGTTACCAATAACACTACACCAGCCCGGGAAAAAAATCCTTTTTTATCTGTTCGCGCCCAACACGCATATTCCTGAGGACGTGTTCATATGCTCGCACCATTGCTGGAGGGCCGGACAGGTAAAATGTGCGCTCCTCGTAGTCTGGAACGGCTCTCAGAATCATCTGCTCGTTCAAGCGCCCTGTCAGGCCGGTCCAGTTGCGCGGGATCGCTTGTATGTTAGTCAGCGTGCAGAATACCTTGATGCCGAGTTTCGCCTGTGCCTCGCTTAAAATGTCCCTGTAGGCGATCTCGTCCGCCGTGCGGCTGACATAAAACAGCACGATATCGCGCCGCTGGCCGGTGTCGAGCAGGTATTTCAACATGCTGCGGTAGGGCGTAATGCCGATGCCACCGGCGATGAAGGCGAGCTTTTCTTCTGGGTCAGGTGGCAGCGTAAAATCCCCGGCAATCTGTCCGGCCAGGATGGTTGCGCGGGCATCGATGCGATACAGGGCCTGCTTGAATGTGCTGCTGTTTTCGTAGAAGCGCACTCCCAGACGCAGATTTTCCTCGGTCGGAGAAGATGCAAGCGTAAAATAACGCCGGTTGCCCCTGCTATCCGGTTTTGGGTGCCCAAGAGTGAACTCCATATACTGCCCTGGCCGGTAGGCCAGTTTTTGTGATGGTTTGAAGACGAATTCGACGATTTCCGGTGCGATCTTGCTTTTTTTGCGCAACTTGAGCGAAACCCTGAACTTGGGACTCACGATGTAGGAGTAAAGGTTGCCGATCACCAGAGCCACTTCGGGCGTGGAATAGACAGGCCCGATATGAATTTGCGGTATGAACAGGATACCTACGATAACGGCATAGATATCTTTCAGCAATTGTGTCGGCGGCGCTGTGAGCGGCTCCGTCAGCATGATCGCCGCGAAGAAAAAGAGGGGCGATTCGAGCAGCAGCAGCGGCAGTTCTTTGGTCAAAGCAAGCCCCTGCGTGATGCTGACGAAACACACGGTGAGCAGGGAAGCGCCAATAAAGAACAAGACCATTTCGCCCGCGCGCAGCTTGCGCACCAGCAGCGCTCCACCAATCAATACCACGGGCAGCATACTTGCGGTTCCCACCCACCAGCTGGCGGAATCGCCCAGCGCAAACGAGGTAATCACGACCGCAATCGCGGCGGGGTTAAAGATGTGCTTGTTGCGAAGAGAGAGAATATATTTGGAAGACATGGCCAGGATGGCGGCCCAGCCGAGAAAGGCCAGGCCACCCGCCGACGAGATGGGGTCAATGATCAGCGCCAGGATCAGGGCCGTGATATAGGCCGATTCGACGTTGGTTGGAACGGCGAAGATGCGCGCCAGGATCGTATTCGTGGCCCAGCACATCAGAACGAGGAAGGCGGTTGATACCAGCAGCGCGAGTGGCGAGAAGGGCAGCAGGTGAAAAAACGAAAGTACTTCCGCCACAGCAAGGTAGGCGATCAGCACATATAGCACCAGGCGGTACATAGTGATGCGATCCAGCAGATCATCAACGCGTGTTATCATCTTGCAGTACATACCTTTCAAAACCGGTGGTATAGGTTGCGCGTGCGGAGGCATCGATCATATATCCCTCAAACCCTGGCAACTCTTCGATAAAATAGATGCCCTTCTTTCCCATCGCGAAAGCAGCCGTGGCAAAGCGGTCGGCTTCATAGACATTGGGGCCTATAACCGTCAGGCTGGCAACGTCCAGCAGTTGTTGTCCTGGATGATGCGGATTGTAAATGTGCTGCCCGCGAATGGCCGTGCCAGACGTGGCAATGCCCTTATTTGTGAGCGCCAGCACTTTGACGATTTCGTTGCGATTGAACGGATTGCGGATGCCGATGCGCCACAGTCTCCCAGGTTTCCCATCTTTGTAGCCCGACACTTGCATATCGCCGCCGGCATCGATGTAGAAATGCTGAAATGCTGCTTCTCTCAGCATCGTCGCGGCTTGCAGGATGGCCCAGCCCTTGACGATGCCGGACGGATCGAGGATGCCGTTATGCTGGATGTCGAAGTAGCCGCCGGTTTCCTGCCGCGTCTGCTCGCTTAACGCCAGGATGGTCCGCATATCATTGCTATACTCTTCGGGGCGCAACTCGCCGCGGTTGATTTGAGAAATCTCGCTGTTTTCCTTGTAAGTGCTGAAGGTAGCATCGATGACGCGAAAATAGTCAAACACGCTGGCAATGTCGGCTTGCGTGACGCGAGCATCATCAATCTCGACTGTGATGGGCATACCCATGAGTAGCTGCAGTTGTCTCATCGCTTATGCTTTCGCCTGCGCAAGCGCGTCGGAGAGAGATTGAATGAAGGCCATGCTGGTATCGGTGGCGCCTGTAATAATATCGACATTGGCGCTCTGGGCCTGGATCGCCTCGCTCGTCAGTTCCGGGTCGGCGATACTATTGATGTAGACGGAGCGGCTGCGATCATTGGGATACTGCAAGAACTGCACGTCGGTAATCTTGCCGTTCTGAATGACGGCTTTGACCTGCACATTGCCCCACTGAGCATCGGCGACGCTGCCCGTGTAGGAACCGTCTTTGTAGAGCGCTCCTGGCGCCGGCGTCGAAGTGGTTCCCCCTGTCCCGCCTGCCGGAGGAGTAGAGGTTGAAGCGGGGGCCGTGGCGGAACTCGCAGGACGAGAGTCTACAGTAGAGGTCGGCACCTGCGCAATCAGACCGGCGCGACCATAGAGAAAACAATATACAACAAAGACTCCAATAATAACGACCGAAACAATGATTTTTTTCACCGCTATACACCCTCACACAGACACATACTAGCTGCCAACCTGATTATTCTCAATTGTAACATGAAAAGATCATCCTTCATCACCATCCATAAACATGAATATAGTGTAAGCGATGTGTATCAAATGGATTTCAGAAATATGTAAAAAAATTGTAAAGCCGCCTGTGGCTATGCCGGTTATAATGATCTTACCAGGTACTACTTTACCGGCCAAAAAGCGGAAATATGTTACAATTGTTCTATTAAAGTGTGCGATGAGTGCGCAAGAAAATAAAAACGGTAGAAAAGGAAGTTTACGTTATGCATTTACATGGGGGACACTTCAGTCCTGGCAAATATGCCATCTCTTTAGGTGCCATACTCAGCATATTCGCAGGCATATTGTTCGGGGTAGCTCCTGGCGCGGTGGCTGCGACACAACCGGCTGTGCGCGCGCTTAAAGCGGAGGATATGCAAAATCTTATTTTCATCTGGGCCAGTGGCACGACTACGATCCAGCAGCAGGCATCACAAATTTGCCGCTCCGAAACCATCTCAGCTCAGAATTGCGCGGCCATCAGCGCGGCTGTACGCGGCTCCTGGCTGGATTTGATGCAGGCAGACCCGGCATCTCTTGGAAGAATCGGCGCGCGAGCGAATCCGGCCGGTAGCACGCGGGTATACACCAGGCTTGCGGGCCAACTCTCTGCGCTGACACACGGCCAGGAGCCTCTATTGCTCGCTCAAACGCAACAGACCTTGCGGCAACTGGAAGTTGCTCTACAGGCGGCAAATGGTCAAGCGCAATCGGCAGGCAGTACGAGCTATACCGTCTGGGCGACTTCTTTCACACGGCAATCGTCGCTAGATAGTATCAATGCGAAGACCGGCCAGTACGTGGCCATGCCCGATGCCTATATCAAGTTCGCGAATCTGGGAGAAATCTCGAATATCCCATCGATTTACCAGCCGTTTTACGTGCCAAATGGCACAAAAACGAAGTGGTCGGTCAATATTTCCCTGCCGGACGGCTCAAAGCATATCGGCAAGGTGCGTATCACCGATGTAGGACCGTGGAACGAAGACGACAACTGGTGGGACCCGAACGGTGTCAGCTCGACGCCCCCGCCTGGCTGCCCCGTCTCTTCAAACCTGATCGCAAAAGACGCCACGAGCAATCCACTCGTCAACGGCATCTGCCCCGATAGCAAGAACCGCCGCAGGATGTATTATTACCTGCTCTACATGCATGCCGGCCTGCCATTCTATTCGGCCCCCAGCTATTCGCCGACAGGAAATTTCGCCGATGGCACCAACTGGCCGACTGCGCTTCCTCAAGGCTGTGCTGAGACCGTCGTAGCTTCACTCAATAATGACGGGATCACCTGTGGAGGCGGGCCGAGTGGCTATAATGCGAACAACGGTGGTTGGTTGCGCGATGGGACATATGATCAGGGCATTACCAACCAGTCGAGTATTGATCTGAGTCCTGGCGTCGATAAGGCCCTCGGCTGGACCTATCCATCGAGCGGCTTGATTAAGGTCAATGTGGGCGGATTGCCTTAATAAATCTAAAGCAGCAGTTTGGCCACGGCGCCGCAAACATGCTGCACAATGGCGTACTCGTCGTCAAGCGAGTTCTGGTCGCGCGTGTAGACGGATATGATGTAGGTCTGCCGGCCCATTGTCACGATGCCGGAAGTATTCATGGCCCACAACCCGTCGGGCGCGGGAACCCAGCCATCTTTCATCGCTACTGTGGCTCCCGCAGGCGCGGTGTCCCCCACCCCAATCTGCTGGTCGGATTCGATGTTCTCCATCAGGTAGAGCGCCAGCTGGCGGTCTTGTGCCGTCAAGATCGTGCCGTTCTGGAGCCGTGTAAGCAAGTTGACCATGGTCAAAGGCGTAATGAGGCTCCAGCCGAAAGCACCGGGATAGGGACTCAGGCCGCTGATACCTATTTGCTGCATATAGCTGGCAACTCCGGCCGCGTTGCCGTCTTCATTCGTATAAAGTGCCTCCGCCGAGTCGTTGTTGGAGTTCTCGATCATCGTCGTGAGCAGGTTCATTTCATTCGCATCCGGCTGGCGGCCCTGCTGCTCGGTCAAATTCAGGAAAGTGAGCATAATCGGTACTTTAATCGAACTGCCGGTGATGAACTGGGTATCGGCGTTGTAGGTGTAATAACGGTTGTTCGTTACATCGTAGACTGCTGCTCCCACGTTATCGCCAAAGCTGGCGAGGTAGGCGGCCAGGTCTGGCGAGAGCGCGTCGAAAGAGGCCCAACCAGGGGCGTTTCCCGGCGAGGCGAAGGTTATTGTGGAGGCCTGCGCCCAGCCGCTGCGCGTTTGTTTGTGAATAGCCCACTGGACATGGTACCAGAGCGTCCCATTGATCCAGGCGCTGTCGCCGGACGTTGTCAGGGGATAATGCTGTCCCATATGCGCGATGGCCTGACCGGTATCCGGCGTGTTGAGCAAGGTGACATTGCCTTGCGCCCAGATTTGCTGCCCGGCTGCCAGGGCGACGATGGGAGGGCCGAGCGTATTCAGGTAGTCAATGCCGGTATCCAGCTGCCGGATCAGGGGCTGGCCATTGTTATCGAGCGTATCTTGATCGAGCAATAGACCGTCGCGCCAGAAGAGCTGTACCATCATGTGATGCGTACCGCCGTTCTGCGTTATGGTAAAGGCAAGCGCCGCGGTAAGTGGAGGGCCGAAATCCGTTTGCCACCCATCGGGTGAGACGTCAGGACGATTGATATAATTCCAGAATGCCTGCGGGACAAGATGACCAACATCCTTTCCGCCGCGCGTGCCCCCACTGACAAAGATGCCCTGGCTCGTAGCGAGAGAAGGAGTGGCCGTGTGACCGGCGGTAGGGGCCGGCTGCATAAGATTGGGGTTGGTTGCCGCGCGCAGGTCAACATAGGTGAGCGGACTGCCCAGCCCGCCAACCGGCACCTGGCTGCCCACGGTCAGCAGCGATTGGAGCAATGGCAGGCGTATAATCCCGCTTTCAGGGTCGCCTGCGCCATTGACGATCAAATCGACCAGCGGATCATTCGCATCATGAACATGTTCCTTCTGGGGTACCGGCAAGAACAACGCGCCCGACTCAAAGAACTGAATCCAACCCCGATCGGTTGGGAAAGCAACCGTCAGCGCATTCCCCAGGTTTTGCTTCCCGTTATGACTGTCATAGTAAGGCTTAAAGAGGGTGGAAATGCCCACTTTCTGAGATGTCCCCGGCGCGAATTGAAAGTCAGGTGCTGTGACCTCTGTATCTCCAACCCAGTTGTCAGCACCATTCGTCGCCAGCGTTTTGCTCTCAAGTGGCGCAGCAGATGAGTTCTGCTGACCGGCAAGGCTACTGATGCTGGAATATGAGAGCATCATCACCACGACTAACATTAAAAGGGCAAGTAGCATGTTTTTGGAAATAAAGATGGAATGCGGAAAGCCCTGCTTTGCCTGTTTGTGTTCCTTCATTTGTTTGAAGCCCCCTCTAACACATAATTTTTGGACAGCAGAAGTCTGAGCGTTGTAAGGGCGGGAGTGGAGTTGAGGTGGTGCGGAGACCCTTGAGGTCACCTTCCACGAATCCACCACTCGTTTCGCCTGCTTGCTAACTTAAAATATAACAGAAAATCTCGAATAAGAGAACGGTATTCCAGCCAGGATCAGGGTGATTCAAAAGTCGAGAGAACAAGTGGCACATTCAGTAGGGACAGTGGCTGGTCCCTGTCTGTCCTCATCTCCCGCGCCGGACAAGCACCGGGCATTGTCCCTACAGCAGCAGATTCGGTCGTCAAAATTTATCAAAGTGCCTGTTGCCCATAACAAAATGCAGCCTGCCTGCACTATAATAGCTGTATATAAAAATGAGAAGGGAGTGATTGTATGACACAACAGCCAGTCCTTCATGGGCAAGGGATGCGCGAGCCATTTGTCCTTGCGCTGGATGTCGGCACCTCTTCGACGCGCTCGCTATTGTTCGATGCCGCCGGTGAGGCCGTGCGAGGTGTTCAGTCCCAACACACGTATCAACTCACACTGTCCGCTGACGGTGAGGTCTCGGTGGACCCGGATATGCTCGTTTCAACCGTTGCGCAGACGATTGACGAGGCATTGCACATGGCCGGCCCGCTGGCCGCGTCAATAGGCGCGGTGGCGATTGATACGTTCTGGCATAGCCTGGTGGGCGTCGATGCCAGCAATAAGGCCCTCACACCGCTCATCACCTGGGAAGATACGCGCCCCGGGCAGGTCGCCGCGGAACTTCGCCAGCAGTTGAACAACGAGGAGATTCATGCTCGCACCGGCGCCAGGTTGCACGCGAGTTACTGGCCCGCGAAACTGCGCTGGCTGGCAACAACACAGCCGGACCTGTTCTTGAAAGTAACGCAATGGATTTCTTTCGGCGAATACCTGCACCGCCAGTTCCTGGGGCATTCGGTCTGCAGCCTCTCTATGGCATCGGGTACCGGGTTGCTCAATATTCGCCAGCGCGATTGGGACCAGGAATTGCTCGACTTCCTGCACGTGCGGCGCGAGCAACTGCCCTCACTGGGCGATCTGAAGGATAGCGTGAAAGGGCTGGCCGGTGAGTATGCGTCGCGCTGGAAGACGCTAAACAATGTCCCCTGGTTCCCGGCAATGGGCGATGGGGCAGCTGCTAACGTCGGTTCGGGCGCGGCGACCGGTGATCGCTGGGCGCTCACGGTTGGCACCTCCAGCGCGATGCGTGTGGTTGTTTCGCCGGATATGACGAACATTCCGATGGGGCTGTGGCTCTATTTGTTGGATAAAAACCGCGGCCTGCTCGGAGGGGCTTTAAGCGAGGGTGGCAACGTGTTTGCCTGGATGAAAGAGACGCTGTGTATCCCCTCGTTGGAGGAGGCGGAGCCGAAGGTTGCCGCTCTACAGCCCGATGGGCATGGCCTGACGATCCTGCCATTTATTTCTGGCGAACGCAGCCTGGGCTGGCACGCGGAGGCGCGGGCGTCTGTGCTGGGCATCCAGACGGATACAACGGCTGTAGACTTCCTGCGCGCGGGCATGGAGGCGTTAGCCTACCAGCTTGGGGCGGTCTACGAAGAGCTGATTACGGCGTTGGATAGAAGCGAAGTGGCTCCCACTATCCTTGGCAGTGGAGGCGCGCTGCTGAATTCTCCCACGTTCCAGAGCATCATCGCCGACACGTTGAACGCGCCCATCTATCCCTCGTTGAGCCACGAAGCCTCGGCACGGGGAGCGGCGTTACTGGCGCTGGAAGCTCTCGGCGTTATATCCGATGTGGCACAGGTGCCATTGGACGTGGCGGCGCCAGTTCTTCCTGACCCCGAACGTCACGCCATCTATAAGCAGGGGGCCGAGCGACAGTGGAAGTTTTATCATTTGCTGTTGGGGTAAAACGGCCTCATCACAAGCGGGGGGGCAATAGCCACTTTAAAGGCGGAAACGCCTGCGCGACGGCGGCGTAGTGGTCATAATAGCCGCGCTGCTTCTGTATGCGGCCATCGCGAAAGGTAAAAATGCTCACGCCCTCGACGCGAAATGGCCGCGTTAGCCAGTGCTGGCCCAGTAAGGACGGTCGGCCCGAGGCTGTCCACTGCACGACAGCCTGCTCTTCGGCGAAAAAAAGGTTTAAGGGTTCGTATCGAATCGATGGCATATCCTGAAAGCGCTTGCTGAACCACTGCTTGATCTCACTATGTCCGGTGCGCGGTCGTTTCATACCAGAATCAAATAGTTCCGCGTCACCGGCATAGAGAGCAACAATGGCCGCCACATCATGAGCATTAAAGGCGCTGATCCAGCTATTTACCAGCAAGCGAAACGTCTCTCTGTCTGCAATTGCCATAATCACTCCTAATTGGGAAGCGCTCCCTGGCCGTATCATTCTGAGCGCAGCGAAGAATCCCGGCATCCCGGCGCAGATTCTTCGCTGCGCTCAGAATGACATGGAATATTGCCGGTTTTAGTCGTAAAACTTCATAATCGGCCCCTACAGGGGTTCTCATGCTCTTTTGCCTTTCGCTCAAGCCCTGACCTATTATATACTATGCACAAGATGCAGACCGAAGATGTTATTGAGAACGAACAACAAGATCGCTTTATCGACGAGGCCACATTCCATGGCGATGTAGCCTCTATCGAAGCGCTGTGGCAACGCGCCCCTATTGGCGATCTCGATATGCCACTCATAGATATCGGGCAGGGAGAGCCGCTTGTATTTGTTTCTATCCTCGAACATCTCGAATATGTGTATGCGCGACAAATTTCCGCTTTGAGCGCTGGCCGGCGCGTCATTACATATCGCAGGCAAGAGAGCCGGACGCGCTTCGTTGGGCTGGCAGAGCGTGCTGAAGAATTGAAGCGTGTGCTTGATAGTCTGGAACTGCAACGAGCCGATTTTATTGGGCATGGCGACGGAGCTATGGTGCTTTTTGAGTTCGCCGCGCGCTATCCGGCCCGCTGTCGCTCATTGATCATCATTGCCCAGGGGGCAGATTACCAGATCGCTCCGCATCCTTTCATCTGGTTGCTGCACGAACTGTTTCTGCGCCTGCCGGTTGAACATTTTTTGCCTGCCTGGTTCCTCCGGCGTATCGTGATCAATTATATCGTGTCCAATCGTCCGGTGGGGGCCGATAATGAACTTTCACCATCAAAATTGGGAAGCAGCAGTGAGTCGTGTCATTCTGAGCGCAGCGAAGAATCTGTGCCCAGGGAAACCAGGATTCTTCGCTGTGCTCAGAATGACACGATTGGGGCCACTCGGATTACCGAATTTGTTGGTGAAAACTCATTATCGGCCCCGGTACCACATTCTCATGATGGCGTCCCTCGCATGCTTCCCCAGCACCTGATCGAGGAGCAATTTCGCAAGATAGCGCTCTGGCCATTTGTGTACAAGTTCTCAGTTCTTCCTATCATCCACAATTTTGATATGCGGGAACGCCTGGCATCCCTCACCATGCCTGTATTTTTGATCAATCGCGCCAACGACGCGCTTTCTCCCGAAGCGAAAACGCGCTGGCTCGCCGAGAACTTACCCAACTGTGCCGGCTATCACGTCATTTCAGGAGGAGAGCGGTTCTTTATGTACGCGGAATCCGAGCTCGTTAACCGGCTCATAGAAGGGTTTCTCATCACTGTAAAAGAATCCAAATGAGACACAAAAGCGTATGAATGTAAGGGCGATCCTGGAGGTGGCCCTCCGGCCTGGTGAGTTTGAATGTAAATCCTGGCGAGAGTTCTATGGCCTGGCGTATCTATCATTGTAGGGGTGATCAGATGATGAATGCGATAAATCGATTCTCCATAAATCCGTATTCTATCCCTGGACGCCCGCGCGCAAAACGACGCGTAGTCATCACGGGCCTGGGTGTCCTGGCTTCCAACGGCATAGGCAAGGCTGATTTCTGGCAGGCCTGCCTTGCCGGTCAATCCGGTATCCGGCGTATTACACGCTTTGATCCGGGGATACTAACAACGCAGATAGCGGGTGAGGTGCCGAACTTCAACCCGCAAGCGCTTGGACTGACACAGGAAGAGAGCCTTTCTTATGATCGCGGTACGCAGTTTGCGGTTGCCGCCGCCAACCTGGCGCTCCACGATAGCGGCCTGTATGGGCAATTGAGCGAAGAGGAACGTGATACTACCGGCGTCTATATCGGTTCGGGAATGTCGCCGGCGGAAGAGGGAGAAAAAATATGGAGGGAGGTGACGGATTCCGGCGGCCATGCTCCTCTTGACCTCGTGCAGGATGCGCATTCCAACATGTTCATCATGTCATTTTTGCCCGCCTCTGCCATTGCTATCCACCATCGACTCTATGGCCCATGCACCGTCATCTCTACAGGCTGCTCATCAGGCTCGGATGCTATTGGACAGGCTTTCCGGGCCATTCAAGAGGGGCAGGTCGACCGCATGCTGGCAGGTGGCAGCGATGCCGGAATCTGTCTCACCGGAATGAACGCCTTTTGCATCATCAAAGCATTGAGCACGCGCAATGATGAACCGGAACGGGCTTCGCGTCCGTATGATGTGAAGCGGGATGGTTTTGTAATGGCGGAGGGAGCCGGGGTACTGGTTTTAGAAGAGCGAGAACTGGCCCTGGCGCGTAATGCGCACATCTATGCTGAACTGGTGACGTTCACCTCCAATAGCTGTGCCTATCATATGACCGCTCTTCCCGAGGATGGCGTACCCTTGCAACAGTTGATCCGGCAGGCGCTGCAAGAAGCCCAGATTTCCCCGGAACAGCTCGACTATATCAATTCGCACGGCAGCTCAACACCCTTGAATGATGTAGTTGAGACGGCCGCATATAAGACGGTCTTTGGCGAGCGGGCGTATCGCATACCGATCAGTTCCACCAAATCGCTCATTGGGCACGCGCAAGGCGCCGCGAGCGCTATTGAAGCGATTATTACAGCCCTTGTGCTAGAATGGCAGAAGATACCGCCAACCATCAATCTTGAGTACAGCGATCCACGTTGCGACCTGGATTATGTGCCCAATGTAGCAAGAGAGGCTGTTGTGAATGTCGCGCTGACCCATTCCAGCGGCTTCGGGGGCGTGAATAGTGCGCTTATCCTGGCGAAACCAGGCTGGCTTGATGAGCAGAGATGACAGGTATGGAACATCATACAACTCGGCGCGTGGTTGTTACAGGACTGGGCGTCATAGCCCCCAACAGCATTGGTAAGCAGGCTTTCTGGCAGGCTACCAGCAACGGTATTTCTGGCATCAAGCGTTTCCAGCGTTTTTCTGACGCTGATTTGTCAATTCAAGTGGGCGGGGAAGTCTCGAATTTTGCCCCTGAGGATTACATTGAACACAAACTGGCGGACCGTACCGACCGTATGACGCATTTTGCCCTGGTTTCTGCGCAGGAGGCGCTCCAGGATGCAGCTATTGAAATGACGCGCGAGGACCCCTACCGCGTAGGAGCGGTGATCGCGAATACTTTTGGTGGTACGGAATATGCCGTGGAGCAGGTGAATAACTTATATACACGCGGGCCGCGCACGATGAGCGCCTTTACCTCCATCGCGTGGCTCCCGGTCGCCAATGTTGGCCAGGTATCCATCCGCTACAATATTCGAGGATACTCTAAGGTGACATTGAATAATACTGTTGGGGGCCTGGACGCATTGGGGCTTGCGTATATGGCCATTCGACGCGGTGAAGCGGATGTAATCATCGCCGGGGGAGCTGAGGCCCCGCTACAACCATACATGTTACTCGTCCTCTCTCATAGCAACTTCTGTGCCAGGGGAGATGATCCACAAGCCTATCGCCCGTTTGATCGACGCGCCGCCGGTTTCCTGCTCGCCGAAGGAGCCGGTATGTGTATCCTGGAAGAGTACGAGCATGCACAACGACGTGGCGCATCAATCTACGCGGAAATCGCCGGCTTTGGGCAAACCAATGATCCGCACGCATTGGAACAGGCTCCTACAAGTAGCAGGCAATACGCGCGCGCACTGAGCCTTGCCATGCGAGATGCGCAATTGTCGCCACATGAAATTGGCTACTTCAGCCTTGATGGGCGCGCTTTGCCCATATTCGACGCAAGCGAAGCAGAAGCCCTGCACTCGGTATTTGGTTCCGAGATTGCAAACATAGCCCTCAGTGTTCCGCGGACGATGCTCGGTCATAGCTTCGCCGCAGCAGGCGCGCTGGATACCATCACTGCCATACTTGTGCTTCAACACGGTATTGTTCCACCGACCATCAACTGTGAGGAATTAGATCCCAGCTATGGTTTAGACCTTGTACGTGATGAACCTCGTACATTGACCGGGACAGCCGCTCTCGTTGGTGGGCGTAGTCTCACAGGCGTCAATGTCGTTCTGGCCCTGAAACGCCTTTAGGTGTTGCCGGAAAAGTTCGTAATTGGCCCTCGTCCAATAGTTGATGCGAGTTGAGGTGATACAATCCTACATGATGCATCAGGAAATGATCGACATAAAGCAATATGTTTCCGTAATCATCGTTGGTGCGGGACCGACCGGACTCACTCTGGGCAATTTGCTTGGCCTGCAGGGCGTCGATACCCTGATTCTCGAACGCAATCCTGCTCTGAATGACTTTCCCAGGGCCATCGCCATTGATGATGAGGGCCTGCGTGTTTTACAGGCGGCAGGACTGCTTGAACCTATGCTACGACACATACTGTTGAATGTCAGCGCGCACTATGTCTCAGGCAAACGCCTGTTCGCCCGGGTCGCTCCCACAGCCAACAGGAATGGCTTCCCGCTCATCTCGACCTTCCACCAGCCGGAGTTCGAAGCTATCCTGCTCGCGGGCCTTAAACGCTTCACCTGCGTCGATATTGCCTTTCAACATACCGTTGAAACTTTCGAGCAGAGCACGCAAAACGTTGCTGTGACCGTTCGCGCCCCTGATGGAAGCCTGAAAACAATGCGCTGTGCCTATCTTCTGGCTTGCGATGGCGGCAAGAGTTCGATACGCAAGGCGCTCGGTATCCCCATGCAAGGCTCAACGTACTCACAGAAATGGCTGGTCATCGATTCCATTCAGGATGAGCAACCCTCCACGACGATTACGTTTTTCTGCAACCCGCGGCGTCCGGCGGTCACCGTACCTGCTCCGCAGCAGCGCAGGCGTTGGGAGTTCATGCTACTGCCAGGCGAACAAGAGGCGAAACTGTTGCAGCCGGAAACAATTCGAAAGCTCATTGTAGGGGTGGGAGCGGCCGTGGATGAGGGGAAGGTACCTTTGAGGTCGCCCTCCATCTCCCCTATGGCGGATGAGGGGAAGGAATCCTTGTGCCTATCCGTAATGGGAACTCACAATCCGCAGATTACTCGCCAGGCAATCTACACCTTCCATGCCCTGCTCGCTAAAACCTTCTCGAAAGGGCGCGTCTTTCTGCTGGGGGATGCCGCGCACCAGATGCCACCATTCGGCGGCCAGGCTATGAACAGTGGATTGCGCGATGCCCATAATTTGAGCTGGAAACTCTCCCTTGTTTTACAGGGCCTGGCAAATCCTTCCCTGCTGGATACCTACAACGTCGAGCGCCGGGAGCATGCCGCGCAGATGATCAGGCTCTCCAGATTCGCGGGTAGTATCGTCATGCCAATCTCCAGGCCGGTCGCTTTCTTACGCGATATCCTATTTCTCGCTCTCAACACTATACCCGCCATCCGCGAATATCTTACAGAAATGCGTATTAAGCCGCAGCCACGATATAAAAAGGGCTTTTTTCTGACCAGGGCTGATGAATCGGCGGTGGGCATGGTGAACCAGCCCCTACGCGGTATGGCCGATGAATCGGCGGTGGGCGCGATCAATCGGGCCACACGCCGTGTGGCCGCCGTAGGCCCCGATTTATCGCGGGCAGCGCCGATTCATCGGCCCATGGCAGGTCTTATGCTGCCCCAACCCGAAGTTACTACCCTGCAAGGCGACAAAGTACTGCTAGACGAGGTGCTTGGACCAGGATTTGCTCTCTTGCGTTATCTCGATGCATTGCAGGAAGATGCGTTAAATGCTTTCCCTGACCAGGAAATCTGGACAGAACTCGCTATCCGGCGCATTGGCGTATTGCCGGCCAGATCATCCGAACCCGCATCTGTATCATTATCGCCTGTTTCCACCCAGATAATCCTTATTCGTTCGGATCCCTTGAGTATTTTTCTCAGGCATAACCCTGATCTCTTCCTCCTGGTGCGCCCTGATCGCTATATCTTCGGTGCATTTCGATCAGGGCAGGCGGCGGCTTTTGCGACTGCCTTTCAGAGAATGCTTCAGGCAAAAGATGTGAGGGATGGATAACGACTCTTGTGGCCGTTATCCATCCCTCGCGAACTGTAGGGGTGACCCTTGAGATCGCCCTCAAATTCCTCCGGCTACCATTAAAGTCTTACACCTTGACGAACTGTGTTTCACCGATCACAGTAGCCCAATCACCGTTACTGCCTGAATACTGTGAAGCCATCCAGATATGATCGGAACTGAACCCATCATAAGAGGTCGACTCATAATCTCCCCAACGCGAATCACCGGTTGGAGCCAGGCCTTTCTGGAGGAACTTGCCGGCATCATGGAAGCGCCCCAATGGGAAGGTAGATCGCCGGCCCGTATAAGCAGTACTGGGATTCAATGAGCTGCTCATCGTATCGTAGATCATGATCAGATTGCCGTTTTGATCGGGCATCATCGCGCCGAAGGAGGCATCCTGGTCGCCCTGGAACCCGAAGTAGCCGCTCTGATAGAGGACGGCTCCTTTCAGAATCCCGTTGGCAATTTGAGGTGTCACCTGTCCCCAGAAAATCGCCGGAACGATCTGGCTCTTGTTAGCTACTGCTGTATCGATGGACCACGAGATAGTCCCGTTGGCAAAGACCGGAGTGGCGGTGATGCGCGTATCAATGGTCTCGATACATTGCGAGCAACCCGGCTCGTCAGCATTGGGAGGGGAAATGTAGGTTGTCGTTGAGACTTCTGTGCCCGCCAATTTTGTATCTGGCATGCCAGGATGTCTCATCGCCCATACCACGATCCCGCTGCAGGCAGACGAGAAGCAGTCATTCCCATTAGGATCCCCGTTTATGTTAAACGTGTTCACAAACAGCCCATCGGGAGGCCCGGCATAGGAGGGCGTTTCGCTCTGAACCGGCTGTACCGTATCTACGAGAACGCCGCCGACGCTCAACTGCGAGAAGCCGTAAGCAGTCACTTTCTTGCCGGCTTCCATGGCCTGCTTATTCGCGCCAAAGATCTCATCGTACTCATAGGCAGAACCTGGCTGGTTGAACATGTTGCCGCCGAAGTAGAAAGCCTTGGCGTCGAAGCCAACCTGGGTGTAGTCGGCAGCGTTCGTTGTGCCCAGCGACATGTCGAAAGCATACACGTTCCACATGCCGTTGGGATCGCCCGTCTGGCTCACCGCAATCCAGTAAAGTGTCTGGAAAGGGCAATTGGGTGCGATGCCAAAGGCTCCTTCAATCTGTAGCGTTGCCGCCCAGAATCGCCCATCATTGGGATCATAGAGCGCGCGTGGGTCACTCAAGAAAGGCCCTTTAGGATCACAATTATGCGGAGGGTTAGAAACGTTAAAGAACACCTGGGAGTTCTTGGGCCATCCCGCCTGAACGTGGCCGGAAGTATCGTAGACGGCGAAGGAAGTGTTTACTCCCTGGAAGACCCATTGCGTAGAGGCAGCGATTGCCATATCGGGCGGCTGGCAGCCGCCAAAATAAGGACAGATACTCGGCGAGTTAGCCATCCCCTGAAAACTGGTGATCGTAGGTGGCGTGTTGGGGTCGCTGCTGCTCGAATCTGTAGGCGCGTTGCCATAGGTCAGGGTAGGAGCATTTTTCGTGTGCGCTGCTGCCGCCTTGCGCTGCGCATAAACCGCCGGACTGACGCCCGTCAAAAATGGTAATGCTGTATGGTGACTTGCCGATCCGGGTGATTCTGCCGGCGCCTTATGCATATTGACGGTATGCATGGCCACTACTTTTGATGTAGCGGGTTTGGCAGAAATAGATGGACTTGCATGGGCCTCATTCGAGTTTTGTCCTCGAGCAAAGGCTATTCCCGCGCTCATCGTGCTGATAAGGAGTGCCGCGAGCACGAGAAACGAGGAAAAGACGACGCGCTGTTTTTGTGGCATGGCCATTGATCTCCTCAAAAGAAATCTCATGTTGAACCTGGTACATGGACAACATCAATGGAGAAATAGTCAACTAATCACTCCTCTTCATGGAAGCAATCGTACTTAGGCGCTGTGCAGTTTAGAGATCCCGGTGGGCGGCTCTCCACCTGAATCAATAGAAACATTCGGTCATGTGAGAAGATGACTAGAATCAAATTCCCCCTGCTAGTTTAATAACAGGAATTAAGATAAAAGTCAAGAGTAGAATCATGCAAATTATTAAATTGTTGAGCTATATGGAAAAACATATTAATCGTAGTAGTCGATAATAAATCATTGCCAGCTTGATTTTATCTGTACAATAAGTGAAAAAGTTCGAATTATACCAAAAATGCTGTAACTTTTTCCCCCACCTGCTACGTACAACGGATAGCAGATTCTTCACTGCGCTCAGAATGACATGCCCCGCACACGCTCCGGGGCATGTCATTCTGAGCGCAGTGAAGAATCCCCATGGAAGATTTCTGGCACATCCCGGCTCCAGTTCAGAAATTTTCCAACAGCGTTTTCATGTCTCGAAGGAAGGACTTCTCTAGATAGTCGCGAATCACTATGTCTAAATCAACCATCCCTATTGAAGAGCAATCTACAGATCGATTGGTAGCGATGCGGCCTCATTTTCTAGCGTCTGCGACGCATGTGCGCCTGTTACCGCGTGTCATTCTTGTCATGATGCTTAGCGGCCTGCTACTGCTTGATGCCATTCTTCCTCTAAAAGGTCTCTCTTTTGAAAGTGCGCTTTTATCACACTTGAGTAGCTGGGTACTTCTGCCTACACACCTGCTCTTTCCGCACCTGCCCACGAGCGGCCCGCTAACCGCAGGACCGTTGCCGCATCCGTTAGGGATCTCGCTGAGCTGGTGGGAAGCTACATTATTGCCGGGTATAATTCTCTTAATGTTTCTGCTCTACGCGTTGGCGCTGTATACTCTTCCCAGGATCATACATCTTCGCTACCTGATATACTCGACATTACTGCTGGGAATCGTGTGTTTGTTTTTCCCCGTCGTAACCTCATCCGATGCATTCTCTTACATTGCTTATGCGCATATGGAGGTCATTTATCATCTCAATCCACTCATTACGGCTCCCAGTGTTCTTCATGGAGATCTTATCCTCAAATATGTGTATTGGAAAGATCAGCCTTCGGCCTATGGGCCAACGTGGGTCGTCATAACAGGCTTTTTACAATGGCTGCTTGGCCTAACCGGCTCTGATGGCATCTTGCGCATGTTATTTACGTTGCGCGTGTTGGGACTAAGCGCGCATATAGGTTCCACGCTGCTGATATGGTCAATCAGCGGCCAGTTACAGCGTATCACCGGGGACATTGCGCCGGAAAAACGCATGCGGGTCGTTCTGGCTTTTGCCTGGAATCCGTTGTTGCTCTTCGAAGCCTGTGTCAACGCGCATAATGACGCTGTTCTCCTGTTCCTGATCCTGCTTACATTCTGGTTTCTCCTGCACGGCCCTCAGTTATCGTTGAAGTGGCTGCTTCCGGCAGCAGTAGTCTTAGCTTTAGCTACCTGTCTCAAAATCAACATACTGATCTTTGTTCCCGGCCTGCTGCTTTTCCTATGGATGCAGCGTCCGCGCAAAGTCTTCCGCCTGCTTTTCATCTCCGCGGTCTATTGCGGAGTGATTGTCCTTCTTTACATGCCATTCTGGCAACATGGAGCAGTGCTGCACGTTCTGAGCGTCAACCCGTCTACCTCGCGTGTCATCAACTCTCCCTATGATTTTCTGAGCCAGCTTTATAACGCGCTCATGCATGTTCCGATTCACCTGAACGCCGCCGGTGAAGCCGTTGCTACACCGGTTGAACGCCTGATGCACATGTTGAGCGTCCTCATCTTTGTGCCTGTTTATGCTATCCTTTGCCGGCGCGCGACGGGTCGCGCATGGCGTATCAATACTATCCCCGGCCTCATTCGTTGGATGGCGCTGGTATGGCTGCTGTACTGTGCCATAGGCTCACCCTGGTTCTGGCCGTGGTACCTGGTGACATTTTTTGGACTGTATGCTCTGGTCGCATCATGTACGCGTGAGAAGTATTGGGGTGGCTTAAACATTCCATTGGCCGTGGGGCTGCTCGCTTTTAGCTCGCTCAGTTTGTATAGTTTTTACGCGTGGGCGCCTGCTCATGTTTCCATCCCTGACCTGTCCGGTTTTTTCTGGGTAGACCTGCGTGGCCTCTGGATATGGCTCATCCCTTTCCTCGCCTTGCTCTGGCCGTCGCTGCGTACACTGGCAAAGCTCCCTCAACTGTGCAGGGGATTCTTTACGCAGAGAGTAAGGGCATCAACTTTTTCAAGATAGGACATGCTACTTGCAGTACTTTCTCCTGGCTTCTATAATGAAGCGAACAAAAGGCTTACCTGAGTGGGACCCGTCTCTTTGCTTCAGACATCAGTGGCTGCGACTTCAGCGATGCCGACCCTGGCCGCGCCCGCCTCGATTTCACGGGAGCCAGCCTGAGTGGCGCCGATTTCTCCTGGATTGTTCTGATTGGAGCCATTGTCGAGCCTGAGCAATTGAGCCAGGCTAAATCAGGCAACCATAGTATACGATAATCATCCCCCCAAATATATCATCATTGCCATCGCATCCAATCGCATCACATTTTCCTGCGACCCCTGGACTTTGATCGCGCCTTGCATGTAGTTGGAGGCCGGGTTTGCTTCCCCCCAGAAGATATTGGTCAAATCCTCGCTGCTGCCCCGCACGATCAGGTCCGCCTGCTCGTGCGGGGCATCATAGACGCTGACCTGCCCGTCTTTAATGATCATGGTGAGGGCTGCATCGATATCGGTTGCCTCAAAATAGATCACACAATTCCAGTTGCGCAGCGCCTTCAGCACGCGCTCGCTTTTGCCGGCCTCGGCGACGTAATCATCCAGGGCTTCGCGCATCTCTTCTCGTGTTGCCATCGCTATTCCTCCTGATCCTTTTTTATTGCTTGCCCAATGCGGCAAGCACTTCGGCGGCGGCCCGCTGACCCGATTGTATCGCGCCGTCCATGTAGCCATTCCAGGCCGTTGCCGTCTCCGTCCCGGCCCAGTGCAGCCGCCCGATAGGCAATCGCAGGGCCTGCCCGTATAACGACCAGACCCCGGTTGGCATATACCCGGCATAGCAGCCCCGCGTATACTCTTCCTCAGCCCAGTTCTGCTCGACATACTCATATGGTTGGCCCGCCTTCTCGCCGAAGTAGCGTACAAGGCATTCCAACACCGCATTCCGGCGCTCCTCCAGGCTCTTTTGTCCCCAGATGCGGCCCTCATCGCCCTCAATAAAGCCCAAAAGCACGCCAGGGGTGCCACTTTCCGGCGAGTTATCAAAGGTAATACGGATGATGCCGCTATCGCTGGTAACCTGCCCGGTCAGTCCCTCATCGCGCCAGAAAGGAGTCTCATAGAGGCAATGTACCTTGATCACCGTTCCCATGGGCATGCGCTGCGTCAGTTGATCGCGTAGAGCCGGAAGCGGCGGACTGTAGCGCAGGCGACCGGCCAGGGTTGGCGGAATAGCCACGATTGCGTGCTGTGCCTCTACCGTCATGAGATGGCTTTCGACGCACACTCCATCATCACTATGGTAAATAGCAGATACAGGCGTTTCCAATACGAGGCGCGGGCCGAAAGCTTCCGCGACCCGATTGGCTATCAACTGCGCCCCGCCCGAAAAGCGGCTTTCCTGGGCTCCTCTTGCCACGCTTACCAGCGCATTGAGGCTGCCGCCCGAATGAACATAGAAGAGGAAGTGCAGCAGGGAGAGGTCACGCGGTTCTGCCGAGAAAACGGCCTGTATTGCCAGCCTTAGCAGGCTGCGTGCTCCCTCGGACGCAATATTGGCCTCCATCCAGGTAGCAACCGTTTGTGCGTCTAATGAAGCGGCATCCGGCGCCATCCAGGGCGCATCCAATGGCACTTCAGCCGCCATCAGGTTGAGATCGAGCATCTTTTCGACGGTTTCCATTGTGACAAGGGGATCAGTGGTGGGAATGACTCCCGAATAGATGGTGCGCTGTCCGTTGCGATATTCGATGTTTTCGCCGGAATCATATGTGCGGAATGTAGATACGCCGACCTCTGCGGCCAGGGCTGCGAGACGGTCCTGGTTTGGCCCGATCCACTGCGCGCCCAGGTCCAGCATAGTGCCATCGCTGGCAGGTCGGCTATAAACCCGGCCTCCCACGCGATCGCGCGCTTCGAGTATCACGACATCGATACCGGCTGCAACGAGTGTACGCGCAGCTGAGAGGCCTGCCAGACCCGCTCCGATCACTACGACATCAGTACGATACGTGCCATCATGACGAGGTTGCAATGGGGAGATACTCATAGCTAGCCTTTCTCTTTACGATTTTTACGAAATTATATGATTACGGGGGCCGATTCATCGGCCTCTGTGCATCGCTAGATTATTTTGTCAAACTCCATCACCGGTGCCGGAGAGAAGTATAATGAGATTTGATCAGGTCGTCAAGCAAAATACTAGCCTCGCCCCTTGCTCATCCGTTAAAATGAGTAGACAATCGTTGTTTGCTAGCCTGGGTGGGTTCGGAAAATGGAAAGGACAGCAACCGGCTTGCCCATAGCACTATATAAGGAGTATTTCATGCCTGCCGAGATCAAAGTAGCACCCCCCGGAATTACCATCAGCCAGGGTCGCATCTTCATGGTGACCGATCAGCGTGGCGAGATCGATCCAGAGACCGACGCTGGCGTTTATGCCATTGATACGCGCTTCATATGCGGGTATCACCTCTATATTAACCGGCAACCATGGGTGCTGGTGAACTCTGGTCAGCAGGCTTTCTACGCCTCACGCGTCTACCTGACGAATCCGAAGCTCAGTTTCGAAGATGGCGATATCGAGGCGAATACCATCGGTTTAACGATTGATCGCACGGTTGAAGAGGGCATCCATGAAGATTTTTATATCGTGAATTACGCGGGCAAGCGGCTGCGCCTCTTCTTCCAGATGGAACTGCTCGCGGACTTTGCGGATATTTTTGAGGTCAAGTCAAAACGTATCATAGAACGCGGCAGAATCCGCACGCACTGGAATCAGCACAATTACCGGTTGTCTACTTCCTACGATCATGAGGATTTCCATCGCGCCGTGATCTATTCAATCCCCACGCCCAGCGTGCCGATTGAGTATGCCAACGGGCGCATCATCTTCGAAATTGAACTGGAACCCAACCAGGAATGGCATACATGCGGCGACATTATCCTTGAACATGGTCAGCACGTGCGTACACCAGCCCACGCTCACCGCCGGCACAATGCCCCGCTTTCGGTAGATAATCCCGAGCCGGCGACAGAAATGCTGAGCTTTCTCGACCAGCGCCAGATGCACTGGTTAACGACCAGTCCAGGACTGGAAACGCCCAATGATCATGTGTACCGCATGTATCGCCAGGCGGTCGAAGACATGGGCGCCTTGCGCATCTATGACCTGGATGTTTCTCAGGAGGAATGGGTACCGGCGGCAGGCGTGCCCTGGTTTGTCACGCTTTTCGGGCGCGATAGTTTGATCGTTTCGCTGCAAACCATGAGTGTCTCAACGGGCTTTGCGCGGGGTGCGCTCGAGCGGCTGTCGGAGTACCAGGCCAGCGACCGCGATG
The DNA here is from genome assembly GCA_035653615.1 of Ktedonobacteraceae bacterium. NCBI lineage: Bacteria > Bacillati > Chloroflexota > Ktedonobacteria > Ktedonobacterales > Ktedonobacteraceae > Ktedonobacteraceae bacterium. The sequence continues at coordinate 176,240 of DASRBN010000003.1, forward strand.
ATTATCGCGATGCGCAGCCGGGCAAGATACTACATGAAATCCGCTTTGGCGAACTGGCGCACTTCCATCGTATTCCTCATACACCCTACTATGGCACTGCCGATGCAACCATCCTCTACCTGATCGCGCTTTCGGAAACCTATCGCTGGACGGGCGATGTCCAACTACTCAAGCAGTTTCGCAAAGTGGCCGAGGGCTGCCTGGACTGGATCGACCGCTACGGCGATTTAGACGGAGACGGCTTCCAGGAATACAAAACCTATTCGCCGCTTGGTTACGAAAATGTTGGTTGGAAGGATGCCTGGGACTCAGTTGTCTATGCTGATGGCACGCAGGTGAAGCAGCCAAAGGGATTGTGCGAACTACAAGGCTACGTCTATGATGCCAAAGTGCGCATGGCCGAAATCTTCGACGTACTCGGCGATCACGAGCAGGCCCAGGCGCTGCTTACCCAGGCCGCAACCCTGAAGCAAAAATTTAATGAGGTATTCTGGATGGAGGATCAAGGCTGTTACGCCTATGGACTCGATCCAGAGAAGAAACTGATTACCTCTATCGCTTCCAACGTGGGTCACTGCCTGTGGAGCGGCATCGCCGACCAGGACAAGGGGGAACGCACGGCGCGGCGGCTTCTGCAAGAAGATATGTGGAGCGGCTGGGGCATTCGCACGATCTCCAGCAGGAATCCCGCCTACAATCCCTTTTCTTACCATCTCGGCTCGGTCTGGCCGCACGATAACAGCATCATCGCCGCCGGCTTTAAACGTTACGGGCTGGCGGACGAGGCAAACTTTGTCATTCGCGGCATCTTCGACGCGGCGCGGCGTTTCGAGTCCTATCGCCTGCCGGAAATTTTCGCGGGCATCCGGCGTAAAGGTGCTGAGGATTTTCCCGCGCTCTATCCCCCAGGCGCGAATATCCCACAGGCATGGGCATCGGGCAGCATTTTCGAGATGTTGCGCACCATCCTGGGCCTGCGTGCCGATGCGCCACACAAGCGACTCTATGTCAAACCGACGCTGCCGCCATGGCTCTCCGAACTGCAATTGCAGCGCCTGGTCGTTGGTCCCTGTACCTTCACCCTGCACTTCTGGCGCGAGGGAGAACGCTCGCGCTGGGAGGTAGTGAATATGCTGCTCAATCCCGGCGTTCCCCAGGAGGAGACGATTCAGGTCGTGGATGAGCCATAGGCAGTAGTTCCCTTACTCGATCATCCCAAACAAATTATTCAACGACTCCGCCAGCGTTGGATGGGCGAAGATGGCCTCGCGCAGGGTGGTGTAGGGAACTTTGCCCAGCATGGCGATTTCTAGCATGGCCATGATCTCGCCGCCCTCGATGCCGAGGATGGCGCAGCCGAGAATCTGGTTGTTGTCAGCGTCTACGATGGCCTTCATGAAGCCACGGGATTCGTCTACTTCCAGGGCGCGGGCTACGTAGTCCATAGGCATCTTTGCTACTTTGATGTTGCGACCGGACGCTCTGGCCTCGGTCTCGCTCAGGCCGACACGCCCAAGCTGGGGATCGATGAAGACGGTGTAGGGTACCAGGCGGTCGCGAATGCTGGCGTTACCGTGTTCAAGCAGGTTGGTGCGGATGATGCGGAAATCGTCGTAGGAGATGTGCGTGAAGGCCGGTCCGCCTTTGATATCGCCCAGGGCGTAGATGCCGGGGACGCTGGTCTCCAGGCGGTCGTTTGTCAGGATGTAGCCGCGTTTATCAACCTGAATGCCGGTGGCGGGCAGGTTGAGCCAGTCGGTGTTGGGGACGCGCCCGGCGGCCATGAGCAGGTGAGAGCCGTTGAGGACGCGCTCGCCTTCGGGTCCCTGCACGGTCAATGCAATGTGCCCATCAGAGGTTTTTTCTACGCTCACCGGCTTCGTTTGCAGCAGGATTCCCAGGCCGTCCTCGCGCAGGATGTTCGCGACTGCCTCGGCCACGTCGGGGTCCTCGCGCGTGAGCAGGTTCGCGCCACGCTGCACGATAGTTACCGCGCTGCCGAAGCGGCGGAACATTTGCCCAAATTCCAGTCCGACGTAGCCGCCGCCGATGATGAGCAGGTGTTCGGGGACCGTGTCAAGCTCCATAATCGTCGTCGAATTGAGTGTTGGCACGTTTTCCACGCCCTTGATGTCCGGCTCTGCCGGCCTATCACCGGCATTGATGAAGATGGTACCGGCGCTCAATTGCCGCACTTCTCCGCTGTTCAGGCGCACTTCCAACTCTTTGGGGCCGGTAAAATGTGCCTCACCCATTAAGAGGTCATCGCCTGCGGTGCTTTCGATACGGCGCTCGCTGCCGGAACGGAAGCTATTAACGATGTCACGCTTGCGCTGGCGTACTTTAGCCATGTCGATGGTAATGGGGCCGGTATGGACGCCATAATCGGCGCCTCTACGCGCTAAATATGCTACTCGAGCGCTGGCGACCATGGTTTTGGTGGGCGTGCATCCCTCGTTGATACAGGTGCCGCCTACGTGGGTACGCTCGATGATGGCCGTTTTCCACCCGGCTTTTGCCAGCGCAGTGGAAAGCGGGCCGCCTGCCTGTCCCGCGCCGATGATGATTGCGTCGTATGTTGATATTGCCATGTGCTGTTTCTCCTTTTGTTTTGTGCGCATGTATGTGCGTATTATATCTTGTTCTGGGATGGGCTACTATGTATACGTTGCTGGCGATTCTCCAGAAGTTGGCGAGGGATTCTTCGCTGCGCTCAGAATGACATGCTCGCACCATGTCATTCTGAGCGCAGCGAAGAATCCCTCACCACAGTATGAGTAATCATCAGATACGCTGCCCCGGTTAAGGTTGTGTTTTGTGCTGGTACCATAGTCCTACGCCTGAACTAAGAGCGTTGACCGAGAAAAATCGAGCGAGTAAAGTTCTATTAAGTGTTATGGACATTCGACATGCTCCTTATCGTCTGTGGACGGATAGGCGCGGGTCATATTATTTCGATGCAACCTGATGGATTGGGGACTTTGTATGTCGTCTTTTGAAGATCGTCAAAGTAGCGTTACCAACGAATTGCCGTTTCTGGGGCAGGTAAGCCAGGACCCTCCCGTGGAGCAGTTGCCTTTTCCCAATAGTAGCCCGTTTACTGTGAGAAAGACACGGCTCCTGGATTTCACGCCTCCTCCCACAACGACAGGCCCGTTGGGGGCCTCTACGTCTTCTCCTGGCGTGACAGGAGTATTACCGGAAGTCCAGACGGGTGCATTGCCCACTCCATTTCCTCGCAGCACCACCACGTCGTTACGCCAGCCGGTTGTCATTCGCGGCGATACCAAAAAAAGCAAACCTGCTCACCCGCCAAAGGCCCGCCGCTGGGTAATCAGCGCCGCCGTCTCATTTCTCATGCTGATGATTACGCTGGGAACAGCCATGGCCGTATCCCCTGCCGGTAATGAAGGCGCCCGCGGCTTTAACCCGATCCAGATTGTAGGCAATATGTTTGGGGGCAACAGCAGCAATCCAAGCCTGGTAGCGCAGCAAGCAGCAACTGCCACAGCCATTACAAAGCAGGGCGGTAGTTATAATCCCCCACAAGGTGGCGGCCAGTATTTTGGTGGTGGAGGGTCTGGTGGTCCCAACCGCTTTGGCTTTGGTGAGTGTACATATTGGGCCAATATGCGCTATCACGCGCTAACCGGTTACTGGGTGCCATGGTCGGGCGATGCCTGGGCGTGGGCCAATGGCGCCAGGGCGTATGGTTGGGTTGTTTCGTCGACGCCCAAAGTTCCCTCGATCATCGTATTGCAGCCAGGCGTGCAGGGCGCGGGCTATCTCGGGCACGTGGCCGTCGTGGAGAAGATTAACCCGGATGGCAGCGTCTACACCAGTAATTATAACTGGTACAATGGCGGTGGTTGGGATATTTTGTCGTACTATACCTTCTATCCTGGACCCGGCGTCAGCTTTGTGTGGCACTCGTGACGCTACGTTGGTAGCGCGCTCTGCCGTACTAATGGCAGAGCGCTTTGTATTTCGCACTGGTTTCTGGGTGCTTCAGGCAATACACAGCCATTTTTCATATATATTCATTGATTTATATATTAGATTAATTCCTGTGCTTGTTAGTTAGTGTTAGAATCAAGATAGAATAGTTATATAGGATAAGTTCTCATTGCAGGGTTACTATGAATCTACCTGACCGTTGTAAAGGATGAAGCTATATTTGAGAGGGCTATAGCTGTAATCCTGGTTATATGGGCAGAAGGAAAGAGATTACGGGTTGCTTCGGGGGAAGCTCCTGATTGGCTCTGGATGGAACTCAACAAATACATAGCAGGGCTTTCGATCTTCGCATGGGTTTTTGGAATAATCTATTTTTTGGCGTCATAATAGGGTGATATTTCTGGGCAGGGGAGAATAATATGGGCATTTTGCATGCATACAGTCCTTCACGTATTACGTCGGCACTTAAATCCTCTACAGTGCCTTCTACCTCTGGACTCCCAGCTAACCCTACCTATTACAAAATTGATAATGTGCGAAAAGCAGAAAACGCTACTTTATTTTTCACACGTGATCCTGAAAACAATCACGTAGTGATGAAAATACTGAACAACTACAAAGATATTCGCTATAGCCTTGAGACTGCCGAGAAACGCCAACGTTGTCAACTTGATGCCTTACGGTGGAACAAAAAATTCACGAAAGATGTCTATCTTGGATTGGCTCAAGTCGCAGACCCTAAAGAAAGAAAACTCATTTGTGCTGGAGAAATTCTCGAGGATCCAACTCTAGAAGAGCTTGAGCCAGGTGCTGAATACGCTTTACTGATGAAGGAGTTGCCAAGAGGGAGACGCCTGGATACTCTACTGAGGCGAGACAATATATTATCTAGTAAATATTATGCATCGGTTCTTGCCCGCTATATGGCAGCCATACACCGCATTGATGATAAAGATGAGAAAGTAGTGCCTGGTGCTGGTGGAAGAGGAAAGTGGGGGAGTGTCGAACAACTGAGGGAAAAGCTACAACATAACTTTGCTTTCGTTGATTCGCCACCAACGGATGATAAGGCCATTTTGCAGAGCGTCGCCTTTAAAGCTCTTCGAGATTTTAACGGTGTTCTCAAGGCCAGATTGCTGCCAGTCTTCGCAGAAGACAAGTATCAAAAATATTTTGATGGCCGGGTGAATGAGGGGCGTATCCGACGTTGTCATGGAGATCTGAAAGCGCGTAATATCTGGATTATGCCTTATGAGGCACAGCGCAATGAGCAGCCCTGGGAGAGGGTGAAAGCCTTAGATGCTGTAGATTTTAATCCGATGTACAGCACGATAGATATTCTTAGCGATTTTGCCATGCTCGTCGTTGATGTCGATGTGCGTTCCAACGCAGAAGTGGCGAACAGCATGCTTGAGGATTACCTGCACCTGACGAATCAGAAAAGCGTGCTGGCACGCTTTGTCTTGAACTATTACATCGTGGAAAAAGCCTTTATCGGCGCCATCGTGAATATCCTCTATGACGAGAAGCCAGACTTAGGGTTGGCTTATTTGAGGGTGGCAGAAAGACGTCTCGAAGATGTGAAATTGGGCAAGTAGTTACCGTCCCTATAGTAAATCGCCTTCGTTATGTGTCTCTCACTCCAACGTGAACCAATCTGGATGATTGAGGGTATAGATTCCCCCATAGTGATTTTCAATGATTTCTTCGCCTGCGCATTCTTTTAACTTCTTTCGCAGGTGAAAGAGACGCTGGGTAAACGTTGTATGTCCAATAGGCTTGCCCCAGACATTCGTGATAAGTTGCTCTTCTGTGCAGTGTTGAGCATGTTCAAGCAGGGTTTTCATTAAGCGAAACTCCGTTTCGGTGAGCGGGAGATGTTTCTCGCTCTCATGAGATTGCCTGATAATAAGTCCGCTCCCACGCGCCGGTAATGAGGGTTGAACAGGAGCTGAAGTTGAGGTCAGGGCCCGTTCTTTGACCTTTTGCAGCAGATAATTGCTTAAGATAGCGCCCGGAAAGTGGACGGGTTGGAACAGACCGGAGCGAACAACTCCCTCGTTATAAAGTATATAGCGGAGTTGTTGACTATGTTGATGCCACTCATCAAGACTCATTGTTTCATCAGCCTGCTTCTGGGCTGCCCTATGGATAAAGTCATAAAAGTCGCGTCGTGTTTCCGGGGTGCTTTTGTCTAATGCCTCCTGCAGCCTTTGCCAGAAGTGAGCAAGAAAGATGCTCAACCGCTCCCGGGTGTATTCGTTAATTGTGTCCTGATCCCTGCTTTTCAACTCTGTCCATTTGCCATATTGGGAGGCATATTGTTGTTTGTAACGAAATGTACGCAAGCAATACTGGTGAAGGAGATACGGATGCGTCCCGGCCTGTTCAAGTATCCATTGTTGCTCCGCATCTGTGAAAATGCAGCTTTCACCTGCCGCGCGAAACGTTTTTGCCCAGTTCGTTCCAAAAGACTCCGGATGTTGTGCGACCAGCTTTTGCGCATCTTCCCAGGTAAAAATTTGTAAGGTGGTGGTGGCAAAACGGGCCAGGTCCGCTGATACTTGTTTGAATTGATCTTCCAGACTTGGACGTGGAAGGCTCTGGGTTGAGAGAAGCACGCCAAAATTGTTGAATTCATCGATCAGGTCAACGAGCATGCGCAGCGCCCCGCACTGATCAAGTAGGGTCAGCCCGCGGTTCTGGTGCGCTCGCACACCCTCTCCAGATAGTTCCAGATCGTGTTTGCCCACATATTCGAGGGTATCGATTACGAGGAAGAAACGTGCGAAAGGGGTCTCCTGGCGTTTGTCGCGTAAAAACTGATTGATACCCCGCAAAAGCTCGGAAAACTTTTTGCCATCCGCTTCACATGGAGCATTGACCGCTAGTAGTCCAATGGCACACTGCCTGGCAAAAGCCAGAAGCAGGTCATCTTTGCGCTCGATCTCTTCGAGAGGTGACAGTTCAACAGGGATGAAATGGAAATCGTCAAACTTCCATTGGTCACGCAGGTCTGCCAATTCATCGCGCCAGGACCATTCACTTTGAGGTGGACGCGCTAAATAGCGCAGCAGGGTGGATTTGCCGATTTGCGATGCTCCCGTCATGAGAATGGCGCTCTGCACGCCTGTTACAATATCTATGATATCACTCCTTCGGCCAGAAACATGCCCGGTAATGATTTCAGAGGTATCGGTGGTTTTCTCAGTGGGAGATTCCAGCAGGCTTTGTGTTGCAAGCCTGCTGAAAGGATTGGGTAGCGCTGACCAGTACAACATACAAGTACTCCTCAATAGATGGTTTTATAGGTGATTGGCAAAGAGCCAGCGATTGCGTGTGAGCCAGCTGCGCACCAGGTCAATTTTGAATGAGTAATATGGGTTAACCTGCGGTCCATTTTCGTCGAGAATAAGCCCGATACGCAGGCGATCAAGGTGCCTGCGCACTGAAGAGAGCGGCAATTGCAGACCTTCCGCAATTCGTCTCAACTGCACTTTCGCCTGTTTCGTATGCTCTGTTAGATCAACGATCTTTTCTAGCAGCAGGAATTCTTCCCGGTTTTGCAGTTCCCTGGCCAGAAAATCGAAGTTCTGGCTTGAACCTACCTCGATCAGTTGATCGACAATCACGCGCAGGTCTGCATCCGTCACCTCTTGCTGGTGAATTTCTCGATTCAAGTAATGGATCAACTGCTGGCCAATCAGGGTCATGTAATAGGGATTACCTCCGGTCAGTTTGAGTGCCAGGGTAAGTGTGCTGGCATGAATCTCTATCGCTTGATCGCGTAGGGGATCGACCAGCAGTTGTTGCGCGCTCTCGTTGTCGAGAAATGAAATCGGCAATTGCTGCGTAAAGCTAAACACATTGACGAATTTTTTCGAGGTTAAAAGCCTATGCGAACTCATCGGTAAGACAATCACCAGGCTGAGTTGTGGGAACTCGGCTATCAATTCTTTCCAGTAGGTAAAGAAGCGGTACTCGGGAATGTCCTTCTGATAAGATTCGAGAACGCCACCGAATTCATCTAATACCAGCACCAGGCGAGCATCGGGTGCCCGTGAGAAGCAGTTTTCCAGCAGATGGCGGAAGCGTATTTCGGGATCAGTATCATGATAGTCTTGCCAGTCGGGTCCCGGCTGCCATAACTGTTTGCTAAATTCTTCGCTTATTTTTCCTGCTAATTGTTGCAGGATTGTTTCTTCTGTTTGCCCGGTGGCGTTTTGTAACGAAAAGAGTACGCCCCAGGAGGGTGGTTGTATGTAGAGATCAAGAAAGTTCCGGCAAATAGATGATTTGCCGGACCTTAAAGGCCCATAGAGGATAAGCGCCTTGCCATTTTTGCTATCGCATAGCTCGCGCCGCATCGTTTCCGTTTCGTGAGTGCGGCCGAAAAACATTGTGGCGGTGGCAGGTCGGGAAATGTCAAAAGGATTGTGTAGGATGATACTGCGTTGTTCTTGAATCGGGATGGCTGGGGCTGGCTCCGGCCAGGAACTTTTCGCTGCTGCCTGGTCTGATGTCGAAACCTGTTGTTTGTATTGTTTCTGCAACCGATCATATACTTGAATCGGGGTTTCAGCGAGATCGATTTCGACGAGCAAAACCTGGTCGATTTTGCGAAGCCTCTGCCAGAGATCTACTACTTCTTTGTTGTTATGCGTTTCTATGGTGAAGCGAACCGTTGCTTGATTGGATTGGTCAATTTCCCCTTGCGCATGAATAGAGATCAAATCGCATTGATATTTACGTATTTGCCTGGCGATGTCGAGAATCAGTCCTCTACGGTCCTGGGCGAGGAGAAAGAACGCAACCTGGAATGCTGGTGGTTGAAGTTCCCAGATCATAGGTATAAGCATCGAAGCAGTATGACCTGTGCGATCGATCAAATAGGGGCAACTATCTCTATGCACAACGAGTTTACCGCTGTGTTTGTGCAGGCGGCCCATAATTTTCATATCACGAGGGTACGTTGGCTGGCAGAAATTACACAGGTGTTGATGAGAAAGCTTCTTATTCGCGATTGCCTGTCTATCAGGAGCGGGAATCCAGTGATGCCTTCCTGTAAGGTGAACAGTGTTGTGTTCCATGATCTGCTGCATGATTTCGGAGGCGGCCCATTTCGGGGTAAAGCGCTGTTCTGCTTGATCGTCGAGTTGTTCCAGGTATGCCTGCGGCGTCCCAAGATTATTCTGTTCTACCAGCAGGTTTAATTCTTCGTGCAAGATTTCTTGCGAGAGGAAAAAATGATGCCGGGCTAACTCCTGGTAAAGCAAACTATATCCCCTATCTCTACGATCAGAAGACCGGCGGTTCAGTGTCTCAGTAATTTTCCTTTGCGTTTCCGCTGTTGTGGTAAAGTGCGCCCAGTAGTCCCGTACCTGAATCTCTTCCGATGTCCTTATCTCAACGATATCAGCGGCATTCAGCCTCTGATAGAGGACCGTTTTGCGGTTATTTACGATGGCATCGACCGCGTGTTCGCCGATGGCGTTATCGAGTTCATAGGCAAAATCGAGCGCCGTCGCTCCTTTTTTCAGCCCGATTGGCCTGTTATTCTTGTCATAGACAATCAGGGGAGCATCGCTATTCTGTATCTGCACAGAGGTGAGATTTTGCTTGATAGCAGAAAAAATTTTGCCTTCCGCGCTGTTCCATAGCTCCTCAGGTAAGAGCTGGATGTCCTCATCCTGGTGTGTTTTCCGTATGTACATCTGATAGCAACGAGGGAAAAGGCACCCGTACCAGGCGACCGCGTGCATAATGGGCGTTGAGATTTGTATCTGGCAGATGGGAGGCTGCTGATCTGCTGCTAGCAGGTTTTCATACGTATCCGGAAGTTTAAGGATGAGTCCGAACGCGAGATGACTAAGACCATTCAGCTTAGGCGTGGCGATCAAATCGGTAACACGATCCTGAATTTGACCGAGCTGGCTTAAAACTCCGAGGATGGCATAACATTCTTGAATAGTAGGCGCAAGAATCTCGAAAGTAGCCAGGTCAAAACCGGTGAGCTGTCTTTTTAGCGATGTAATGGTGGTATGGGCATCCTGGTAGCGGCGCCTCATTCCCCGTATGTTACATATCGAGTAGAAGGTGTGGATAGTCCGCCGCGTGGTTTGCAGGTAAAAATCCGCGAAAAGCTCGCATACATTACGCAGTTTTGCTTCGTCTTCTGCCACAATACGCGCTAACTCTTGCGCATCCTCTACAAATTTCTGTGAATCATACAGCTGTTCGTTCAAGTCCTCGATCTGGTGTTTGAAGTGCCACATACCAAGAATCGTCGAAATATTGAGCAATGTCTCCCCAATACGCTCGATGCGTGGCTGCATTAAACTTGTCAATGGATGTTCATTACTGAGTTCCTGGTGCGCCTTCAAGGCGTGGTAATAAATAGCAACCGCTATGAGCAATGCTCCCAGGTCACGGTAAGGAGGCTTGAGCAGGACGAGCAGGTTGTCATCTTCGATATTGCTGGCGTAGAAGTTCGCTTCATCTATCAGGCTAAGGATGTCGTCTGTATCATCCAGGTTGCTGGAGCGGATTTGTTCTTTGTCATATTCCCAGAGATAACCGGCCATGACAACAGGCCAGGGTAAACCCCAGCAGCGCAGCGTATCACCCACTGCTTGCGAATCGTAGCGTACATTCAGGACGTAGCGATGCAGCGAGCCCTTGCCCTGAGCCGCCAACTTATTTGCTAACTCTACCCACTTTTCAGGTAGGACAGTTGGCTCCGGTTTCCAGACTGTAAGGTCAGAGTGTGAATGTAATAGAACCATAATTATTCTCTCCCTATCCGTAAAGGAATGATAACTCTTTTTTACTAATCACACTACCCAATCTCCAGCATATCCCTAGCATAGCAGGTTTGTCAAGGCCAAAATGTAATTTCCTAACGTTCTATAATAGTTATAAGAAGTAATAATATGTATATTTTCGATATGTTTTTGACCTGAAATATAGGCTATTTATACCGGCTTTAATCGGGTTTTAAGGCATTTTCCTTGCTCATATCAGGACAGGGACAAACCGCAGCCCCTACAGTAGCTTATTTTGCATAACTCAGCACTTATGTTTCTAATTTTTACATATTGTAATTATCGTAAGAATATCGTATATAATAATTACGTAAATATTCAGAGCGGCAAGCCAGGAGGAGGTCATCATGGGTACAATTGGTTTACCTGGTCCATCCATTTCCGATGCTGATCCTGATATTGAGCGTGTATTAGAAGAGATCGATTGGTATATTCAGCTTCTGGCCCGGAAAGCACTGCCTGTTAGCAGCAGTATGTTCACGCACGTGGATTTCGACATAGATGATCTGGCGCAGGTGTCTCGCATCAAGCTCTGGCAGGCGCTGCAAAAGAAAGATATCGATAATCCCAGGGCGTATCTTCGAAGGATTGTCCATAACGAGGTCGTGAATATACTGCGTCAATTGAGGGAGCATATCTCTTTGCGGACGGACATAGATGGGGAACTTTCTGCTGACTTCATGCTGGAGACGTTCTGCGAAGAACTGGACTCACCAGAACATATTGTGGAGCAAAACGAGGCGGAAGCGGAGCTTTTATCAAACATAACCAGGGCTATAGCACAGCTCCATGCCCGGCAGAGGCATGTTGCGTTTTGTACGGTCAGGGATCGGGTGGATGACCTGGATCAATTTTTGAACGCCTGTGAAGCGCATGGCCTGGATACGGGCTATGAATGGCCGGATGATGAGAAGGAGCGCCACCTGTTGCAGGCTTCGCTTGGAGCCGCCAGAGGCAATATTGCGCGAGAGATAGATGTAGACATGGCAGCATATAAGAGGAAAAGAAGATGAGCCTGCTCTACCTTTTTCCTGGCGCCGGTCGATCCATAAAGAGCGAGCAGGGGCAATGAGCTACACCATCGGTATATGTTCAACCTGCCTCTGCTCCTCGCGCGAGGAGCGACGTTCAAGCAGGCGTTTGATGGCCTTGCCTATGCGCTTGACACCCTCCTCGATGTCTTCTTCAACGGGGAAGGCGTAGCTCAGGCGAAAGTGCTGTTGACCACCTCCATCGACGTGGAATGGCTCGCCGATCAGGAAAGCAACCTGCTCGTTGGCGGCTTCGCGCAGCAGGGTGCGGGCGCGCAAATCTCCGGGCAGGCGACACCAGAGATGAAAGCCGCCGTTGGGCGAATTGACACGCACCTCGGCTGGCCAGTACCTGCCGATTGCCTGCAACATCAGGTCGCGCTTGTGCCGGTACTGTTCGCGCAGCATCGCCAGGTGGTCGTCCAGCATATTGCGGCGTATCACTTCTGAAACGACCCATTGTCCCAGAGAGTTTGTGGTCAGATCAAAGATTTGCTTATGCAATGCCAGACGCTCAATGATCAGTTCCGGCGCCGCCATCCAGGCCACGCGCAGGCCGGGGGCCAGTATTTTGGAAAAGGTGCTCAGGTAAAGCACCTGCCCATTCGTATCCAGCGCCTTCAATGGCTGCGGCGCTTTACCATCAAAGTAAATTTCTCCATAAGGATCATCTTCAAGTATCGGGGTTTGATAGCGCTTCGCCAGAACTAGCAGGCGGCGCCGGCGTTCCTGCGACATCACGACACCCGTTGGATTTTGAAAGACGGGCTGGATATAGATAAAGCGCGGGCGACGACGCGCCAGGATGGATTCCAGCAAATCGACACGAATCCCATCGCTATCCATGGGCACACCGATAACGCGCGCATTCAGAGAGCGGAAAGCCTGGATCGCCCCCAGGTAGGTAGGGACTTCGACGACGACTTCATCGCCTGGATTGAGCAGAAAGCGTCCGATCAGTCCAACGCCCTGGGTTGAGCCGGAGAGGATGAGGATATGCTGCGCGTCGACGCTGACGCCGCGCCGGCGCATACGTGCCGCGATGCCCTTGCGCAGGCTGTGCAGTCCCTCAACCGGGCAGTAGCCCAGCGCGGATTGGCTGGCGGCGAGGAGACCATCGGTGAAGACTGAGCGCAGCATCTGTGCGGGCAGCAGGTTGGGAGCAGGCGAACCGGGCGCAAGGGAGAGGATTTCTCGCCGCTCACCTGCTGAGGCGAGTTCGCTCAGCATTCCAGCATCCGGGCCAAGAATTTCGCGTTCGCCGGCGGGCAAGCCTAAGAGCCAGGAGGCGGCCTCGTCCTCGAATCCATCGCTATCATGCAGGAAATGATTGCGTTTTACCAGTGTGCCGCGTCCGACATGCCCCTCAATCAGACCTTCGCTGGCGAGTTCGTTATAGGCGTTCATGACGGTGGTTCGATTGACGCCCAGTTCGCTCGCCAGCATACGCTCGGTAGGCAGGCGCGTGCCCTCGGCCAGCTCACCTGAGAGGATGGCTTCGCGCAGTTTCTGGCAAATCTGCCGGTATAACGGCAAACCACTGTTGCGTTCAAGCTGGATGAGCGTATGGATCGGTGCTGTAAATAATGGTCTTGGCGAGTACTGATTTGAGTGCTGTCGCATGGTTTTCTCCTGATTGGTACCTACCAATAGTAGTGTAACGTATCTTTTCGGCCAATTACAAGGCCAATTGGCTCATAAGAAGTGGGCCAATTCTGGATAAAGGTATGAAGATAGATCGGTGATTACCTATAAGTGGGGACAAGGGTTCTTCGTTGCACTCAGAATGACAGGCCCCGGACAAGGATTCTTCGTTGCACTCAGAATGACAGGGCCTTTGTGCATTATAGTATTAAAGATAGTGGTGTTGCGAGTAGATGGTTCACGGCGAATAATTCATATTCCCATACAATGAGAGGTGTGAAATGAGTAATTTCGAGCAGCGCATTGACCAGGTGCGCAATGATCGCGAGCATGGCTCGCGCTGGCTGGTACGTGAGACGATCTCGATCTTGCACGACATAGCAATCCAGGCGAATAGTTCCGCTGACGAACGGTTGCAGCAATTGCAGCAGGCCGGGTCGGAACTGGCGCATGCCCGCCCGGCTATGGCGGCACTGGCCGGAGCAGTGGGGCGCATTCTCTCCGCGCCGGATGGAGTAGAGGGCATGGCGCGCGAGGCAGAGCGCCTGCTGAAAGAATACGATACGGCTACAGAGCATATTGCGCGCTATGCTCGTCCTTTCTTGCATGGCACGTTAATGACGGATAGTATCTCAGGCACGGTGCTGGATGTGCTGGTCTCCTGCCGCGAGCAGATTCGAGGCGTTATTGTGCTGGAGGGCCGCCCACGCTACGAAGGACGCGATATGGCGAAGGCATTGAGCCAGCATCATATGGCGGTGACGTTGATTACGGATGCGCAGGCGGATATTTTTCTGCCGCAATGCCAGGCGGTGGTGGTGGGAGCAGATTCGGTGCTGGCGAACGGGGATGTGCTGAATAAAGCGGGAACGGCGTTGCTGGGATGGGCGGCCCAGGGTCATTCTATTCCCTTTTATGTGCTGTGCGAGACGTTGAAGGTTTCCCCACGTGGTTGGTCTGGTGACCTGGCGCAATTAGAGGAGAAAGAGGCGTCGGAAGTGCTGGCTGAACCTATTCCCGGTGTGACGGTACGCAATTTCTATTTTGATCGGACTCCGGCGCATCTTGTTACGGCGATCTTTAGCGAACAAGGGATATTGAGCAAGCAGAAGATCGCTGAGATTGCAACCTCATTAAAGGGCGTGGTTTAAAAGGTCACAAGAGTCCTATCGATTTGGTGAAAGGCGAGCAAAGCGGTATCCTGGTGGTAGGGATAGCAAGTATCTGATCGCAAAGTGGGAAGGGAAAGGGATTTTCATGGGTACCAGCAATGAACAGAACAATCAACCGGAAGGCCTGGTTGAAGGGCCGAACGGGCTAGAAACAGCGACCACAGAGCATTTCGTCGTGCCAGGTGTGACGATTGTGCGCGGCAACACGCCACCCCCGCGTACACCCGGGCTAAGGGCTGCCAGAGCAGATCAGTTGCGTTTATCCGGGCAAGCATCACAGAATGCTATGGCGGAATTTCCAGCGGCGGCTCCAGAGGCTCCCCCATTGCCAGAAGATTACGACGATGGGGAAGCTGCTGCTTCAAAGGCTCCTTCACAGTCAAGGAGCAAACAAGAATCTTCTGGCCAGGAACAATGGGAGTTCATGTGGCTTTTTGAATATGGCCTGGCGATGGATGCGGCTTATTTGAACAGCCCTGAGCGACTGAATGGCCTGGCTCTGACGTATGGAGCGGCCATATTGAGGGGGTACCGCATTGTGCCGGATGGCGTCGAGATGGGTTCGGGCCAGGTAGCGGCTACTATCGTCCCTGCGCAGCAAGCGGATGCCGGAGTATGGGGCATATTGTATCGTGTGCCGCGCCGCCTGGCCGAGCGAAATGGTGAAGAGCTTTCTCTCCTTGATAAGATTCACGGAGCGACCGTATTCGCACCGTTAGAAGTTACCGTGCATGAGATCTATCGCAACCGCGAAGTACGTTGCCTGACCTATATTGCCCCCGTTACGCGCCAGCGACAGTCGCTCTGGCCGCCATCCGTACATGAGGAAACGCGGTTAGCATATGCTCAGCAACTGCTTGCATGCGCCACGCGGCAGCAATTGCCCGGTGATTATCTGATGGAGTTGAAACGATTCGCAGCAGGAATTGAGACGCGGAAGAGAACTGCTGCCGGGCCGGTTGAGCGCAATACCGAGCCATTGCCCATAGTAAAAGGCGCAGCCGATGCCGATAGCATGAAAGAGAAGTCGAATGAGCATGGGCAGGACGCTCTGCTGGCACGCTATCCGGTTCGCTGGTTAACGGCTTTTGCGCTTTACCTGGTTGTGTTGTTGCTGGCGACGCTTACGCTGGCGTGCTTGCAGGCAATTGGATATGGGAATACTATGTTCGCCGTCAGCTTTGCGGTACTCGGTGTGCCCTGGTATGTGCTGGTGTATGGTTTATTGGGAGCATGTGTGAGCGGGATTCTTACGCTGAGAAAGCAGACTGCGGTTGGCCTGCCGGGGTTCGTGGTGATGACATGGTTCGCGCGCCCGTATATCGGCCTGATACTGGCGGCCCTGGCGTATCTCTTGCTCAATAGTGGTCTTGTTGTGATTGGTGGCAATGCCGGACAGCATTACGCATTGAATGCGCTGGTAGGCGCGCTGGCCGGGTTTTGTGAGGGATGGGTGTACTTTCGAAAAATATCCGCCCCGTAGGGACAGTGCCCGTGCCGCGATTCCGTAGGGATAGGCACTGTCCCTACGGAATGCCCCATAATGATGAGCTTGTATATAATCATTATAATAGGTACAATCAGCAGTAGAGTTGAATGTATCGTGGATGCTATTCAGGGTTCTTGTCAGCATATGGAGGAACAGCTATGCCAACCTACATTAGCCTGGTCAATCTCACCGAGCAGGGCTTCAAAGATATCAAGAATGCGCCACAGCGGTTGCAGTCGTTAGATGCAGCGGTAAAAGAGGCCGGGGGGCGGCTGGTCGGTTTCTACCTGGTAATGGGTTCGTTTGATTATGTGATCATCACCGAGGTTCCCGATGACCAGACGGCTGCTCGCCTGATCCTTGGTACTATTGCACAGGGCAGTGTGCGCACCCAGACCATGCGCGCATTTCCACGTGAAGAATTCGAGGAAATCGCGCGAGGCGTGCATTAGTAGGAGGCCGATGAATCGGCGGTGGGCGCGATCAATTGGTCCCTACGGCGAAGTCGTCACTATTCATCGTTGGGAAAGATGGCGCGAACGAGGCGTTCAGGATCATGACGCGCAAGCCGGTCGTTCTCCAGATTCAGGGGTTCGATCACGACATGAGGCACAAGGCGTAATAATTGTGCGCGGTCGGCTATGACCGGTTCACTGACTTCCTGGGCATAGGTTGTCAGCACATCGGGTGGAAATGGGCCATTATTGACAAGAACGCGATCTACATGCCCGCCCAGGTATTTATGAAGCTCCTTGACAAAATCGGAGGCCTTGAAGCCATCCGTTTCGCCATGTTTGGTCATTAGATTGCAGACATAGACTTTCTCAGCATCGGATTCGCGCACGGCACAGGCGATATCTTTTACGAGCAGATTGGGTAGCAGGCTGGTATAGAGATCGCCGGGGCCGATAATAATTGTATCCGCTCGCTTGATGGCCCGTATAGCCTGGGCGCAGCCGGGAGCGTCTTCGGGTTGCAAACGCAGGCACGCAATGGGTGAGAGCGGGCCAAGATTCTTCTTCCCCCTGGTATCAATATCCGTCTCGCCGCAGATGGTTGTGCCATCCGCGAGTTCCGCGCAAATGCTGGTTTGTGAGAGGGTAACCGGCAGCACGCGCCCGGCTGTATTGAGCAGTTCCTGGGCGTCTTCGATGGCTAGCAGGAGATCGCCGTTGTTGATGTCCTGTAGCCCCTTGAGGATAAGGTTGCCGAGGCTGTGACCGGCTACACCACGAACGGTTTCGTGTTCATCGTTATCTTCTGATTGCTGGAAGCGGTGCATAAATACTTCGCGCCATAAGGCTCCATTACGGGCCAGCGCGACCAGTGACATGCGCAAATCACCGAGGGGCAACTGGCGACGAAATTCGTCCATCAACCTGCGGGAACTGCCACCGCTGTCGGACATGGTGACAATGGCAGTGATATTGAAAGGGTATTTTTTCAGATGCGAGAGAAAAGAGAAGGTTCCTGAGCCGCCGCCTATGGTAACGACGCGGCGTCCTGCAAATCGATCTCCGGTATGATGATATGCTGGCAAAAAGGTTCTCCTATCTGAGATGAACGGGTGAATTATGATAGAGCCTGCAAAACAGAGTTTAACATGGACTCTTCAGCAGTGCAAGCAAGCATGCAGTGCAAGCAGACATTGGCTTGTAGTGGGCCTGCAAGTGTGCTATGATAGCAATTGGCAACGGTTTTTTTCATGATATTACCCCTTTCATGATACAATCAAGAGAAGTAAAATACCTACCCATATTGGGGCATTGTGTGCATGGTACGCAACGCATTCATAAAACTAAAGAGAGAAGATAGATAGGTTATGGCATCAAAAAAGAATACGGATGCTCTTGCTCCACAAGGAGATACCCCGCAGGTACAGCAACTACTTGAACTTCGCCACCAGATCGCGGAAGAATTGCATCATAGCAGCAGCAGGCAACAGGCGGAACATGCACTGGCGGAAATAAGCAGCGCGGATGAGGCGACTCAGATGGCTTTGCTTAAAGCCCTGGTCAAGCAAGGCGATACTGATGCGGCGGATGTCTTGCTGGCAATCAACGAATTGACGACGAACAAGGCAGTGCGCAAGGAGTCGCGCCGGGCATTGATACAACTGGCGGGCGCGAAGGTCTATCCCAGCTGGACGCCCGCGCCGGAAGAGGTAACACCCGGGCCGGTTGAGCATCCACCGCGCTTCTGGAGAGGCTATGCAACGCTTTCACGTGAGACGGGCCAGGTACAGCTCATTTTGTGCTGGGAACAGGGTTTTGAATATAGTCAGGCCCGTATGATGGGCTTCTTGCTCGATTACTGGCGCTACGGCATCAAGGACTTTTTTAACGAAAATAGCAGCAGGCGGCGCATCGAATCGCGCGTGCAGGAGATGAAAAACCTGTTCGCAACCTCAGAAGATGGAGAGGTTGAGGTTGTTGAATGCACGCTGGCCGAAGGACGCCGCCTGATCCTGGACGCCCTCGACGTGAATAACTGGCGTGGCTCGACACAGCACAAAGATTACCGTCACTACCTGCCGACCGTACAGCAGTTGGTGCTGAACGCGAAAAATGCGGGCGAGGATAGCGGCCGCACCTTTATTCGGCCAGATCTGCTTCCTGATGATGTTGTGGGCAATTTCGTAGGAGCGTGGTCGTTAGGTGATTACGGATTGTGCTATGATCTGCTGGCCAGTACGAGCGACCTGCTTGAGGGACGTTCGCGCGAAGAATGGGTGGATTTACGCCGCAAATGGGCGAATGAAGCGCATCCTGCCCGTATGTCACCGTCATTTATACGCGAGCGCGAGCAAAACCAGCAATCGCTCTGGTTGCCCGGTTCGGTCATTAGCAGCCGCGCATCGGCGCGGCGCGAGGTCGAGATGGGCTGGTCGCTTGAACTGTTGAATACGCCTCTTAGCGGCACGCTGCCGGAGATGCCTATGGGAACAGCTGTTTATAAAGAGACGCACCGGCACTGGTTCTGGACTTCGTATGTCCTTACCCAGGAAAATGACCAATGGCGCATTTCTCGTATGACAGACGAGGGAGCAAGGGCACAGGGGTTGCCGATTGCGGATTTGCAACAGCAGGTGAAAGACCATGAGGACCGTATGCAGGCGATTCTGAAGGAGCATGCCCCGACCGACCCGAATGCTGGACAATATTATGAAGAGATCGTCTGGCGCATGGTAGTGACAATGCACCTTGATGATGCTCTGCTGGTGAAGCTGCCATTTGACCGGGCAATCTATGAAGATGCTTTAAGCCGTGCTATGGGTATACGCATGGTGGAGCGCGCGCTCGTCTATGCCGGAGAACTGGTGCGCCGCTTTGTCGCAACCTCAAAGCATGGAGAAGATTTGAGGCGATTGGGTGCGCTGCAGGTAGCGCTCGCGGATCAGTTTGTGCAATTTGGCATGGATGAGCGCGCCGATGAGTTCTTTACTATAGCCGAAAAAACGATGCGCGACTCACTCGAGGTCGAAGATAGCTCGATGGGACATTTGCTGTTGGGCGAACTGCATATGCAACAAAATGAATACGAAGACGCGCTGGCCGAGTTCGAGCTTGCCCGGCCCCTGGTGCAAAATCGAGACGAGGAAGCTCAACTTGAATTTGATATCGCCAGCTGTCAAATTGAACTCGAGCGCTATAGCGAGGCAGCAGCTCATATGCAGCGGGTCGCGGAAATTAACCCTGATTACGCTGGTATCTGGTTCAATATCGGTCATGTTTATCGCCTGCAGAAAAACTATGCCGAGGCAGAAACCTACTTCAGGCGGGCCATTGCGCAGCAACCTGATGATATACGGCCCTATTCTGAGCTTGGTTCTATCTACCTGGACACGCGCCGCCTCTCCGATGCTTATCACATCGTGGAACAGGGAATACAGGCCAACCCCTCATCCGCGCATCTGAAGGCCCTGCTGGCCGGAATCCTGGATGAGATGGGCCAGCACCGGCGCGCCCGCATCACCCTGGAAGAGGCGGAACGCATAAACCCCGACCTGCCAATTGTCCAGGCGATGCGCCAGGTGCTTGATGAGAAGAAGAAAAGGTAGGGACAGCCGCTGTCCCTACAGGATTGGTAGGTTCATGATGGCACGAAAAAAAGAGCAAAAGCAGGAAGTTCTTATAACCTTTCTCGAAAATCTGACAGTCGGAGCGTATGCACTCTCCTATGATTTGCTTGCAAGCGATAGCAGATTGCGCGGCGGTCTTACAAAAGACGAATGGATAGAACTGCACAAAACCTGGGAGGAACAGGCCAATCCGAGAGGGTACAGGATGGATTTTGGTCGAATACTGAAACCCGAGTATACCGATACTGATCTTCCAACCCCATCGAACGAAGAGGATGAGGCCAATCTTGCGAAAATAGAGATTGGCTGGTCAATGGGTATAAATGATACGCCGCTTAATGCTTCCATCTGCGAACTCTCACAGCCAACCGCGATCAATCAGGTAACGGGGCGGCGCTGGTTCTGGGCGCTCTATACGCTGGTAAAAGAGCGCGGCAACTGGCGCGTGCAGAGCATGATCGATGAGGTAGCCGGGGCGCGAAACCTGTCAAGTGCGGAATTGCAGGAACGAATTTCACAGCATATTCCATATATGGAGGAATTTTCAAAGCAGCACACTCTATCTGACCTGGAAGAGGATTCGGATGATCCTGCTGAAATCGAGGCCCTGCAAGAAGCGCGCGCGCGTACCGGCCATGTTCTCGCTTATTTAGACGCGCTGATCGAGCAGGAGCCGCAAGAACTGCGACACTATGAACTTGCAGCCGCCCGCGCGCTGGCACTAAATGAAATTGAACGCTGCCTGGTCTACTTTGATCTCATGTTGGACCGTTTTCCTGAGAGGCGCAGCGACACCTTATTAGTGCTGAGTGGCATGCAGATGCGCTACATGCAGTACCTGCAAGGTGATTTGGATATCTTCGATTATGAGGAAGAGTTTATTGGCCGTATGCGCGAACTTGCGGAGGCTAATCTGCGCGAGTCGATATCCTTGAAAGATGACTCTTTGGGCCATTTGTTTCTGGCCCAATTGTTGCAGGAAGACGATGAACGCCTGGATGAAGTGGAAGAGCAACTGCAACAGGCCAGGGCATTAGCCCAGGACGAGGGCATAGTGGCTATGGCCGAGCATGAATTGGGTCAGCTTGCCATGATGCGCGAGGACTATGAACAGGCGCTTGAGCATTACCGGCGGGTCGCTGAAATTCATCCAGATAATTCCAGGGCCTGGGCGGATATTGGGGATGCCTTCAATGCGATGGAGCAATTTGATGAGGCGGAAGCGAACTATAAGCATGCTATTGAACTGAAACCGGATGATATCAACCTCTATGTTGACCTGAGCACAATCTACATAGCAAACGACGAGATGGACCGGTCTCGCGAGCTGTGGGAAGAGGCATTACGTGCCAATCCTGACTCTGCCGGCTGTCGTTATTATCTCGCCATGACCCTGGCCGAGCAAGGCGAATTTCGGCGCGCGCAAAAGCTGTTGGAGGAAGCGCAGAAAATTGATCCACAATCCGAGATGGCCTTCATGATTGATATGATGCTCAACGCCTTTAAAACAAGAAAATTGCCCGCCGTTAAACCGGACGAGCAAGCTCCCGCCGAAAGCACAATCACGCCCGTAGGGGCACCTTCTGTGGTTGCCCGCCCACTAAGCGGCATTAAGCCCCCAACAAAATTCTCTAGAAAGAAAGCCCGCAAACGCAAGAAAAAATGACACAGGAAGAGCGCATCATCAGCTATCATACCGTCACCCTCGGCGCAATGACTCGCGAGGGCAATACCCTGGCCGAAATCATCGATGACGATATCGCATCATCTACGCCGGGAACGCGCACGCTACAAGTACCCGCCGGCCTGCCGGGTGAGCGTGTCACCATCGCTGTAGAGGAGCTGGCCCCGCCGCCTGCAGGAAAACGCAAACGGCGCTGGAAGCCGTGCCCACCGCGCGTCTGGATCAGCGAAATTCATGAAACTTCTCCCTTGCGCGTTTCCGCTCCCTGTCCCGTGTTTGGCACCTGTGGAGGCTGCCAACTGCAACACATGCGGTATAGCGCTCAGTTGGAGTGGAAACGTTCTATTGTATGCGATCTGCTGCGCGATATTGGGGGCTTTGACGATCCGCCGGTGCTGGAGCCTGTGCCCTGTGACGATCCCTGGCATTACCGCAATCATATGCGTTTCTCCGTCAATCGCCAGGGGCAGGCTGGGCTCACCGCACGCGGTACGCATCGTGTCTTGCCGCTCAGCGCCTGTCCTATCGCGCACCAGTATATCAATCGTGCCCTGGAAGTATTGTGTACGCAGCCCAATCCGCGCCCGCAGGTCTTGATTCGTTGTGGGACTGCGACAAATCAAGTGCTTTTGCAACCCGCTCCGACCCCAGAAATCGCGCAGCGCCTGCGTGAAGCCGGTCTCGAAGTGCGCACCGAGACCATGGAGGAGGTGCTGGCCGGCGAGACATTTCGCATTCGCCCCAGTTCATTTTTCCAGACCAACACGCGGCAGGCGGAAAAGATGGTACAGATGGTGCTGGATGGATTAATCGACCATGCAATAACCGTCATCGATGCCTATTGTGGCGTCGGCACATTTGCCCTTTTGCTGGCGAAGCACTTTGATCAGGTGATCGCGATAGAGGAATCGGCCAGCGCCATTAAGGATGCCAGGGAAAACTTGCGCGACGTGCATAACGTGGAGATTCGCAAGGGCAAGGTAGAGGATTTGCTGCCAGACTTAGCTTCCCAGGTTCAGGGACTGGTGATTGATCCACCGCGCGCCGGTTGCCAGCCGGTTGTATTAGAAGCGCTCATCCGGCATCCCGTCGCCAGGATGGTCTACGTCTCATGCGATCCGGCGACCCTGGCTCGTGATCTGGGCATCCTCTGTCATACGCATCCCGCGTACCGCTTGCGCTCGGTGCAACCGTTGGATATGTTTCCGCAGACGGCGCATATTGAATGTGTAGCCGTCCTGGAGTGTCTATAAACATGATTGAACCATTGTTTCTCGCCTCTGCCTCACCCCGGCGCAGGCAAATTCTGAGCCTGCTGGGTCTGCCCTTTATCACAGGCGTTGCGCCCGTGGACGAAGACGCAGCCCAGGCACGCTATCGAGGGCCGCTCGAGGGCCTGGCGGAATGGCTGGCCAAGCATAAGGCTTCTGCCGCGCTCACATTGCCAGAAGCCGAGGGGCGGCTCGTAATTACCGCCGATACGACCGTCCTGCTTAACGACACAATTCTTGGCAAGCCGCGCGATGTCGCCCATGCCCGCGAATTGCTGCTCACCTTGCGCAATCGCCAGCACCATGTCGTTACCGGTGTCGCCGTTAGCGGGACCATGAACGGCAGCTTTGCCATGCGTAGCGCCAGTTGCATCACACCGGTACGCATGCGCGCGTACAGCGAAGTCGAAATTGCCGCTTATATTGCCACCGGCGACCCCATGGACAAAGCCGGCGCGTATGGCATCCAACACCCATCATTTTCGCCCACCGGCAGCATTAATGGCTGTTATTTGAACGTCGTTGGATTGCCGCTCTGCGTGCTGGTCGACCTGCTCGCCGAATTCAACGTCTATCCTGTTGTGCCGCTGCCACCGGCGGCGGGTTGTCCCTGGTCTGAAAAATGCCGCTTCTAACGAAATTCGAACGCATACGCGGTCGATACGCGCCCAGCCCGACGGGTGATCTACACCTGGGCAACCTGCGCACTGCCCTGCTGGCCTGGCTTTTTGCTCGCTGCGCCGGTGGCCAATTTGTGATGCGCATAGAGGACCTGGATCGCCCTCGTGTGCGACCGGGCGCAACGCAGCGTATGCTTGACGACCTGCGCTGGCTGGGATTGGACTGGGACGAAGGGCCGGATACCGGCGGCCCTTATGCGCCATATATACAGAGCGAGCGGCAAGATATCTACGCCTTCTACCTGCAACGTCTAATTGATCGCGGCCTGGTTTATCAATGCTATTGCACGCGGGCGGAGATTGCCCGCATCGCCAGCGCGCCACATGGCGAAGAAGGCCCGCGCTATCCCGGCGCCTGCCGGAATCTGACCCCGCAACAACGAAGCCAGTATGAAGCGAATAATCGCCGTCCCTCGCTGCGTTTTCGAGTCGATGATGAACGCATCGTCTCCTTTGCTGATCTGCTGGCGGGTCAGGTAGAACAACATGTACAACAGGCCGTGGGAGATTTCATTATCTGCCGCTCCGACGGCATCTTCGCCTATCAATTTGCCGTCGTGGTGGACGATGCTCTGATGGGTATCAACCAGGTGCTGCGGGGAGCCGATCTACTGGCGTCGACGGCTCGCCAGATTCTTCTATATGAAGCGCTGGGGTTTCCTGTGCCAACCTTCGCCCATGTCCCACTTGTGCTTGACGAACAGGGCAAGCGCCTGTCTAAGCGTGAGCAGAGCGCCGGTCTGGAGCCGTTACGCGCGGCAGGCGCATCACCGGCGCAGGTCGTGGGAGCGCTCGCCGCCTCGTGTGGGCTGCTAGAGGAGGGCGAGCAGATCAGCGCGGCTGAACTGTTGAATCGCTATAAGGAAAAAGGATATGATATAATGCGCTCGAAGTTAATGCAGTTCAAAAGTCCTGAGATTCTTCGCTGCGCTCAGAATGACATGCCTTGGGGCGTGTCATTCTGAGCGCAGCGAAGAATCTCAGGGTTCAAGAGCATCCCGCTCCTTTCATACAGAAGCTTGAGAATTACTACATGCTGAATATCGTGGCCCGTATTGGCCTGACCGTTTTAACCATAGTTGTTGCCCTGGGCATTGGCTTGCTGCTGCGCCGCGCCGTTGTACACAGGCTCAAAGATAGCGAGCTGGATGACTGGCTCATCCAGACGCTGGGTGCGCTGGTTATCCTGCCGTTGCTGCTCGTAGCCGCTCTCGCCTCGCCCATCATTATCACCTGGGATATCAATCAACTCACCAACGTCTTGCAGAAGGTCTTCCCCGGAGCTACCTCGCAAGATATCAAGAACTTCGCCCTCAATCTCTTCTGGACGCTACTGATCGTCCTGCTGGCCCTTGGACTTGCCCGCACGTTCATGCGCATCATCGTGCGCAGGCTTGCCGAGAGCCGCCTCGATATTAATATGCGCATCCTGTTGGGCCGCATCAGCGCCATTCTCGTACTGATTCTGGCCTTTTTCTGGATCCTCTCACTATGGGAGCCCGCGTTAACCGTGCCCGTTACCGTCGTTGGTATCATTACGGTTGCCATTTCGATAGCCATCCAGGATATCGTCAAAGACCTGGTGGCCGGCTTTTACATCCTCATCGAACACCCTTTCCGCATCGGCGACCAGATCAGCACGGCCAATTACACAGGCAGAGTCGAAGATGTGCAACTACGAGCAACCAAATTGCGTATAGTGAGCGGAGAAGAGGTGACGATCCCCAATTCACTGGTCTTTGGTGGCGTCGTTATCAATAACACATTCTACGATGAAAGGCGAGCCACGATCAGTGTGACGCTCGCACAGGAAGAGTTCGTGCAGGACGAGACGCCGGCATTGATTTTGAAGACGCTCAAGGAAATCGCTGACGTCATGGCCAAACCGGAGCCGCGCGTGACTGTGAGCAGTATGACCGGCATGGTGAGCGGCTATACAGGCTCGGCGAGTGGCTACACAGGAAAGGTTGTGTCGCTCACGGTGCGTTTCTGGATCGCAAGCGGGCAGCTTACGACGGTGACCGAGGTAATATGTCGCCTGCGCGATGCCTTGCCGAATGCCGATCTCGTTGTGCGTGAATCGGCCGGGGATGTATAGGGGTCTCCTTAGTACCGGTTGTTTCTTTTCGAAGGGGTTAAACGTTGCAGTATACAGGTAAACCAATCCTTATCAGGGTAGAGATTCCAACAACAGGAAAGAGATCTGGCCAATGACAAAGGAGCGGCGTATCGGTGTCGTCGGCGGAACCTTTGATCCGATCCACTTTGGTCATCTTGTCATAGCCGAGGAAGTGTTTGCGACACTGCATCTTGCTGAAATGGTATTCGTGCCTGCCGGTCAGCCGCCGCATAAGCCGGATCGCGGGATAACGCCGCCAGAGCAGCGCCTGGCGATGCTGGAGCTGGCCATTGCGTCGAACCCGCATTTCACCATCTCCAGGGTTGACCTGGACCGTCCGGGGCCGTCGTATACAGTTGAGACACTGCGGCTGCTGCGCGAGCAATGGGGAGAGCAAACGGCCATCTATTTCGTGATCGGTTGGGATAGCCTGGAGGATTTGTTGCATTGGTACGACCCGGCAGGTATACTTGAGCAGTTGGATTATCTGGTTGCGGTTCACCGGCCTGGCTACAAAGATGGCGAGGATTACATCAACCGGTTAGAAGAGCGTTTACCGGGAATAAAACAGCGTTTAATTACCTTACCGGCGCCGCAGTTGGAAATCTCGGCCACAGAGTTGCGACAGCGTGTTGCGGATGGCCGTCCCATCAAGTATCAAGTGCCGGAAGCTGTCGAACAGTACATCATGCAGCATGGATTGTATTGTAAGAACAGAGAGCTAAATCGCCAGGATGATCACGACGGTCACCCGCACACGGAGAGAGCGCATGGCACCGATGCAACTTAACGTAGGGGATCGGCTGCGTTTGCGTAAGCCGCATCCCTGCGGAAGCTACGATTGGCAAGTAGTGCGGCTGGGGGCCGATATTGGCCTGCGCTGTGAGAAGTGCGGTCGTCGTGTCTTGTTGCCTCGCGCCGAGGTTGAGCGGCGTACAAAGCAGATTCTTTCTCGCGCCGCCGATGCCGGTACACTAATCGACGGCGATATGTAAGGACGTACTAGAGCACGATAATAGACTTGAACAAAATACTGTGGTAATCCCCGAGGGGCCGATAAATCGGCGCTGGGCGCGATCAATCGGCCCCTACGGCTTCGCCGAGGGGAATGCATTCCATGCCATGGCTTCGTCGTGGGGGATGTATTCAATTGCCGCGGTGAAGCGGTAGGATATGCATTCCATGGCCACGGCGAAGCCGTAGGCCCCGATTTATCGTGGGCACCGCCGATTTATCGGCCTTTTGCAACACTATTTTGTTCAACTCCATTATCTGGCACCTGCTGGTCGCCCTGGTAAGGAGCATATGTTATGGCTGTGGCCGCGCCACAAAGCGGGTTTCGCACTCTCCTCAGGAAGAGGAATTTTGTGCTGCTTTGGATGGCGCAGCTCATCTCCATGACGGTCCTCAACGCGTCCAACTATGCGATACTCGTCCTGATTGAGGAAATTACCGGCTCAACCACGCTGGTCGGTCTGGCTATCATCAGCTTCAGCCTGCCTGCCGTCCTTTTTGGCGCTCCGGCGGGCGTATTCGTTGATCACCTGAATAAACGCCGCGTGCTCTGGAGCAGCAATTGCCTGCGTGCCATTGCCACGTTTGGATTCGTCGTCTCATTGCTACTCAACCGTCACGAACTCGTTACTATCTACCTGCTGACTTTCCTGATATCGGGCATTGGCCAGTTCTTCACGCCCGCTGAAGGTTCCACTATTCCGATGCTCGTCAACGAGGAAGAGCTTTTGCCCGCGCTATCCCTTTTCAACATCACTTTCATGCTTGCGCAGGCCCTTGGTTTCATCCTGCTAGCTCCCCTCGTCTTGAGCTTTTTGCCGACCTTTACGCTGCTCGGCATCGCCATTGGTCCGGTAGTGACGCTCTACGCAATCATGGGAGTACTCTACGGCGTTTGCGCGCTACTGGTTGCGCTCATTCCGTCCGGGCTTTTCGCGCCGGCTCGTGTTGAGGATAAAGAAAATCTGGGTACGCGTTCGTTAAGCGTGATCGGCAATGTATGGAGCGAAACGAAGCAGGGATGGCACTTCATTCGGAGAAACCACCTGCTTTTCCTGGCGGTGATCCAGTTGTCGTTTGCCGGTGTATTGTTGCTCGTCATTGGTGAGCTTGCCACACCGCTAGTCACCAAATTGTTCGAACTGCCGCCCAGCGCCATGGCATTTATTTTTGCGCCTGCCGGGATCGGTCTCGTAGTCGGTTCAGTCTTGATGCCTGAAATTACGCGTCGATTGGGTAAAACGCGCGCGGTCTTCACCGGCACAATCATCCTGGCTGTGGACATTCTCTTTTTGCCGTTCTCTACCTTTGTCGCGCGGTTCTTAGAACCCCACGGCTGGAACACCAATCCTCTTCTGCTCATATTTGTGGCGCTTGTCATGTTCACCGCCGGCTTTGCTATCGATCTCATCAACGTACCGGCGCAAACTGCCATCCAGGAACTGACTCCTGATTGGATCAAGGGCCGCGTCCTTGCCTTGCAGTTGATGTTTTACAATGCCTGTTCAATTCCTGTAATCCTGTTTATCGGAGCAATTGCCGACCTGTTCGGACTCGCCAAAGTAATTTATCTTATAAGCGCGTTGATTGCCGGCTTCGGACTCTGGGGCCGGTACTACGAGCATAAACCGCGTCGTTCCAGAAAAGAAGATGAGATGATAGAGGTGCCAGGGGAGCAGCGCGAACCTGACAAGATTCGACTGTAGGGACAGCGCCTGGTGCCTGTTCTGTGACCCCATGAGGACAGGGACAGGCCGCTGTTCCTACAGTGAGAGAAGAGAGATGGATCCGACTTCAGCAGCGCAGTTGAAAATATATGAGCCATGGTTCATCATTGCCGGCGTCTTCGTTTGCTTTATTCTATTGCGCTTCACGCGCAAAGCTTTACGACGGCGTATTGATGAAATAGGCTACCGGCTGCGTGGCGAGCGCGGCCTGCTGTTCTGGTTCTGGTTGAACGCGCCAGGGGTCATCGTTCACGAACTGAGTCACGCGCTTGTCGTTTTGCTTTTCCGCCCTTTTGGTTTTCGCATCACCAGCATCTCGTTCTTTCACATTCAACCGCAGCAACAAAGAGGGCCTGGTGGTCGCGTAGTCAAAAGCGGCAGGCGGCAATCGTTGCAACTGGGCGAAGTACAATATATTCGACCGTCCGGGCGCTTCATGAGCTACGTTGGCGATGGCATGAGCGCGATTGCACCCCTGTTTGGCGGCATCGGAATGCTGCTCCTGCTCTACTGGGTGGCGACGGGCTATAGCCTCTGGGACCTGAGTATCCAGCACTTCCAATTGCTTCGCCCCGGCTGGCCATGGTGGACGCTGGTCTTCGCCCCTTATCTCATCCTGACCGTCACGTCTGAATTCTGGCCCAGCCACCAGGATTGGCGAGGAGCGCGCTGGTTCCTGATGGGCCTGGCAAGTCTGCTACTTGCGGCGGTGGCGTTCCTCTATCTACTGAAATATCTTGTCTTTAACAATGCACTTCTCCAGCAGGTCTCGGCAATAGCGCTGCATATCGACCTGGCGTTGGGTGTGCTGCTCGTATTAGACCTGCTTTTCCTGCTGATTGCCGAATTACTGTTACAATTAGTGCGTCGATGATTTAAACATGCCTGAAACACCACTTATCATTATTTCGGGACCGCCCGGCACCGGCAAAACAACGCTGGGGAAACGCCTGGCGAAAGAGCTGAGTCTTCCATTCATCCACAAAGATGGCATTAAAGAGCTTCTCTTCGACAAGCTCGGCTGGAGCGATCGCGCGTGGTCAAAGAAATTAGGGATGGCCACCTATGCCCTGCTCTTCTATTTTCTCGAGACGCAGCTAAGCGCCGGTCGCTCATGCATCGTGGAGAGCAACTTCCACGCCGACTTTGACACGGAAAGATTTCTGAACCTGAAGGCAAAGTACGATTTTGAACCCTTGCAAATACACTGTGTAGCCAGCGGTGAAGTACTTTTCCAGCGCTTCAAAGATCGGGCCGCCTCAAGCGAGCGCCACCCCGGACACGTAGAAACCGCGAATCTCGAAGAGTTCAAACCGGTGCTGTTGCGCGGCAGGGACGAAGTGATGAACCTCGGCGGTACGGTGATCGAGCTTGATACGACGGATTTCGCGACCGTGGATTATGAGGGGCTGGTGAAGAGGGTACGGTTGCAAATTATGGGTTTGTGACTTTAAACAGCAAGGCTTTTATTGACAAATTACTTAAGTTGTTATATAACCTGTATAGAGTTTTCTTACATAAAGGAGGTAGCTCGTGAAGGAGCAGACATTATCCATTTCGGAGGCTCAAAAAGAACTTACACGTATACCGGATCAGTTTGAAGAAGAATTAGAAGCTGTGACGGTAACTCGCTATGGCAAGCCTGTCATGGCAATTCTCCCATTCAAAACGTACAAGTCGTTACTTGAAACAATTGATTCGTTGATTGAGACCCTCGAAATCTTGCAGGACGAAGAACTAATGGCGGCATTTCGCGAAAGTGTCAGGGCGCTGCAAGGGGGAGAGACCGTGGATTGGGAAGATGCTAAGCGGGAGTTAGGATTATCGTGAAATGGCGCATTAAATTGACACAACCTGCTCTAAGGCAGCTAGAAGCGATCAAAGATATACGTGTGAGAGAGAGCATTGGTAGACGCATAGACGCATTGGAAAATGATCCAGAAAAGCAAGGCAAACCCTTGAAGGATGAGCTTACAGGTTACCGGAGTATACGAGCTGTGGGCCAGCGTTATCGAATCTTGTATAAGTTAGAGGCAGAGCAGGTTGTGGTATTGGTAGTAACTGTGGGCATGCGCAAAGAAGGGGATAAGGCCGATGTATATGCACTTGCAAAAAAACTTGAGCGGTTGGGGTTGCTAGATGAAATAGATTAATCAGGCATCAAAGTCTTCGAGCAAGGACTTGGAGAGTAGGTCCTTGCTTTTTTATGCTACAAATTATCCTTTTACTGAACGCAATATATGTTATGCGTTCAGCATTGAAATGAGACAAAAGTTAGGAGTATATATGCCTGATTACTGTTCAATTCGCATCTGGCAACTCAAACCAGGAAGTACTGCCGGAGAGCTGGAGGCGTTGGCCGCGTCGGGCCTGCTGGAGATGCAGCGCTGGATACCGGGAGTGAAACATGTTTCGCTGGTACGCCTGGGAGATGCATTTGACGGGCGTTATATTTTAACCACGAGGTTTACTAATTACGAAGCGTATACAAATTGGCGGCAGGTTGAGGAGGAAGGCCCGGATTATTGGGAGCGTTATGCTTCAATTATGATGCATTGGGAGCAGGTGGCACGCCTGGTAGAGGAATATCATGGAGAGTTAGCCCTGGATGCAGCAATTACGACGCAAGAAATGCAAAACTAATCCTTTCTGGTTATGGCACTAGCAGTGAACAAAACAAACTGGTATATTACTAGATATGAGAAAGGCTGACATTTGTGGCCTGATCCGTATTTCAGGGAAGTGATGCGGACACAGCGCGGTCAATTTTTGAGTGCCAGGAATGCTGCATGAATCAGAACTATGGTGTGCTACGCGTCGTGCGTGTGATGTCTGCTCGCTCTTCTAGCGGGATGCCGGATGCCCAGCATTCCCAGGCGAAACATCCCACGGGCTGGTTGCCGGAAGAGGGGCTGGTCCATGTACTTACGCGCCGCACTACCGCTATTGGGCGTGCATTACACAACGACGTGATCTTGATGGACCCGACCGTCTCGCGCGAACATGCGAGATTAATACTCGACCAATCCGGCTGGCATATTGTCAATCTGACAGAGCAGAACGTGGTGCGTGTCAATGGGAGACCGGTTCCGGGAGGCCGTAGCCTGCGCGTGCAGACACAGGATATTATCGTCCTGGGCAACACGATGCTCCAGTTGATCGCTCCCTCTACATCCCGGCTCGCGGTTTCTGGCGCCGGTGCGGATTCCTACCTGGACAGTAAAACTGATATACTGCCCCGGCCACAGCTATCGTACCCGGCGCCGTCCGGCAGCATGACCCTCGAAAAGGAACGACCGCTCCTTACATCGTCGATGCCTTTGCAACAGGAGCCGGCAACCGCCTGGAGACAGGACCCTGCGCCTTTCGACACGCGAGATCGAGCCAGGAGCCTTGACGAAAATCACGCCAGGGCTTTTACACCGCCCAATCTCTCGACCGTGCCCGAACGATCTGATGCTCAGGCCGAACAACAGGTGTGGGAAGATGAGGAGGCCGAGAGTATATTGGGAGCCGGCATTACCATGCAATTTGCCTTACCGCAGCGTATGGGCATACGAACACGCTGGCTGATCGCCGGAATCGGCCTGGCAATTCTCCTCACCAGTGCCATGATCACCGTCATACTCAATAGTGTGATCGGCCTGTCAGC
The DNA here is from genome assembly GCA_035653615.1 of Ktedonobacteraceae bacterium. Lineage (NCBI taxonomy): Bacteria > Bacillati > Chloroflexota > Ktedonobacteria > Ktedonobacterales > Ktedonobacteraceae > Ktedonobacteraceae bacterium. The sequence goes on from DASRBN010000003.1 coordinate 208,585, forward strand.
CCTCGAACAAAATGGGGTGGCAAGCATCATAGCCGCGCTCACCATTCCAATCATACCGGCAATCGGTATCTTCTTGCTGGTCAACTTCATGGACCGTTACGAACGCGAACCCTGGTTCCTGCGACTGGCCGCGTTCTTATGGGGAGCCATTATTGCCATTCCCCCGGCCTTTTTCATTGAACAGAAGGTGGACCCGCTGCTACAAAATCTCCTCAATCAGGTGAGTTCAAGCGAGGTGCTGCATACAGCCTTGCAGGAATTGAATGTCGGAGTAACAGAGGAGACGATCAAAGGATTAGGCCTGCTACTGCTCTTCATCATCCTGCGCGACGAATTTGACAATGTCACCGATGGCATCGTCTATGGGGCGTTAATTGGCGCGGGTTTTGCCATGGTCGAAAACTTCAGCTATTTTGCCCTCAACTCGAAAAACTTCCTGGTATTTCTTATAGTCGGAAGGATTATCCTTGGCTGGCTGGGACATTCAACCTTTATTGCCTGCTTCGGTGCCGCGCTTGGCTATGTCCGCCATACGAGAGTGCGCTGGAAGCAGATATTGATCCCACTGCTTGGCTTTCTGGTAGCTGTGGGGTTGCACAGCTTTTTCGATTTTGTGGATTTTCAGGCCAGCGCTGCCATTCGCTCCGCGCCATATGATAGCACGGTCGTGACCTATGCGCTGATCGCCATCATCGGCAATTACATCCCCCCCTTCCTGGCGCAGCTGGGGCTACTCTACATCTTGATCAAGTCGCTGGCGCATGAGGCGGCGATTATCCGTGAGTTTCTGGCCTCTGAAGTGAGCGATGGCGTAGTAACTGTAGGCGAATATGCCCTGCTCCAGAACTCTTTCAATCGCACAAAAGAGGAGCGCCGCGTGATGTGGAAGTGTGGCATGCGGCAATGGATGCGCGTGAAGGCCCTCTACCAAACGGAAATAGGGCTGGCTTTCCGCAAGTGGCATGTCCACATGGGCGATAAACCCAAGCTGGGCTATATCCAACCGGAAGATGCCTATCGCCGCCGCATCCGCAATTTGAGGAATGAAATCCGGGCGGCAGGATGCGTGTTAGAGATGCCGCCCGCCTGAAGGTGCTAACCCACAATCATTGGAAAATTGATCCCAGGGTTGGAGGCGTTGGTCGTATAGTGCCAACGTTGCGCGCCGTTGCTGTCCTGCAGAGCATAGACAGCGCCATTGTCCTCTACATAGACCATTCCACCGGCAACCAGGGGTGAGGACGCCTGGCTCCCGATACTGCCACCACTGACATCGGCCTGCCAGCGCTTAGAGCCGTCGCTTGCCTGTAATGCCTCGATTTTACCGGACGCCAGAGCTACTATATACACTGTATTGTTTGCTACTGTGGCTACGTATGGATCGATTTCTCCGCTGGAAGCATGCCAGGTCTGTGTTCCATCGCGACCTGCCAGCGCGTAGACGGTTCCGGTGTCAGCGTTCGCTATATATAGATTATCTCCGTCAACGACAGGCGCTCCAATGATTCCTGAACTTCCAATACTGGTATGCCAGGCGACAGACCCATCACTGGCTCGCAAAGAGTAAATGCTTCCATTGGAAGCACTCATGTAGAGATTTCCATCGACAAAAGTCGGTGCGGACAGCCTATTCTTACCTGGAGAATAGCGCCAGCGTATACGGCCGGTAATCGCGTTCAAAGCGTAGAGCGTACTCTCAGAGCCATCGACGCTCGATCCGACCACATACACACTATCGCCATATACATGCAATGAAGTCAAAACAGGCTGGCTCGCATAGTACATCCATCGCGGTGTCCCTTGAGTGGCGCTCAAGGCGTAGACGACGTGATCATCAATGCCAGCTGCATAGAGTGTATCATTAACAACCTGCAAGTTGGGCACTCCTACTTTCGCGTTGTTGATATCCAACTTCCACATCTTGGAACCATTATTTGCTCCTAGTGTGTAAATGGAACCGGTCAGCGTACTTACAACATACACGATCCCATTACTCACAACAGGCTCAGCAAGACCGGCACTTTCGGTATCCGTATGCCAGAGTACAGAGCCATCACTTGCCTTCAGCGCGTAAACGATACCTGAACCTGAAGTCAGGTTCGAACCGGCGGCATAGATAATCCGATTACTTTCCGTTAGTGAGAGGTTCGTTACCGTGGTCTGATAATGCCATCGAACTGCACCGGTATTCGCCTGCAATGCATAGCTCTTGTTGTCCTCCTCTTCTACTATTCCGAAAATATATTGTTATGCGTGAATGGCGCGAAAGATATTGCCAGAAACAGGTCGCGGATATGAGTTAGCCGGAAATCGGAAGTGATTCATCCTCTACTTGCTTGAAACTTGTTTTGCTATTGCTGAGTAACGGTGGGGATACTAAATGGTGGAGGCAATCTTATCTACTTACTGAAACTCCTTCTCTCTCTCATGGTGTATACTCTCCTGGGAAATGCCCTGGTAGTTCATAGCCATTCACTTCATTTGAGTGAGCCATCAATCCCTACGAACAAATCCAATATCAAGGTTGATCAATTCAGATGCCTCTGTTGCTGATCCATACGTTTATCTCTGTCAGGTTCTGTATTTCGGCGTTTTAGGAACCCGCGGTCTCACCCCAACATTCACTTCTTTGCCGTTGTGGAAAAGAGAAGCGGTGCAGCCCTCCCAGGCATAGACGGTAATGCTTGTCTCCGAATCATCGATCTCGACAACTCCTTGCATGGGACTGTGTAAGAGCAGTGTAAAATTTGTATGGGGTCCCATGGCATAGATTTCTCCCCATGGCTCCAGTACGAACGTAATTGTTCTCTCTCGTGAGTTGGAAACCGTCACTGAAACTTCGTACTCTTGCATACGCTCTCACTTTCCTCTCAGGAGGTCAGCGACCCATTGCATCAGGTCAGCTCGACCAGCAGCACTCGGGTTTGAAGGATTGGCCTGCATTACTTCGCGATAGAAATCGGCCCAATCTTGTGCCATCTCTGGTGTAACTCCAGCTTGTCGCATTTCATCTTCTGTTATTTGCCCAATTCTCGCCCTGGCCGCATCATTCCCAGTACCCCACTTCATAACATCCTTGCCAAACTGATTCCGAGTCATGCCTGCTGGATGTTCAGGCGGATTTGGCTGTCCGCCAGGAGATGAAGGATCATTACCTCCACAAGTATTATGGACCACCCACTGCCCCATCCCCACCGTGAAGGTGTGATCCTGGGCCACCTCCAGATTATACATCACCCTGACCCCCGGCACACTCTTCCACCCCGTCACGACCCCATAGGTGCCATTGGCCCGCAAGACGTGCATGCCCAGCTTGATCTGCCCCACTGGCAAGAAGCCACGCTCC